>CAZBDD010000253.1:0-3253 GCA_964490475.1 uncultured Desulfovibrionaceae bacterium | reverse complement strand
TCACAAATAATAACGTCAGAGCGCGTGGCACCGCCGCGAGCTTCTGGGCCGTAAGATTGCGACTGCACGGCATTATGACCGCCATAAATGGCAGCAGCATCTGCCAAAAGGATAGCCAAGGAGATAACGCCCTGCCCTCCGGAACCAGACAATAAATAACGTTGTGTTTCCATAACTTACCCCTGCAACTTCGCAACAAGTTTTGCGTATTCTTCGCAATATTCCGGTTTTGTATCATCGCGGAAGATACCTCTAGGAATAAGCGTTGGATCTTCCTCTAATTTCTTAGAACCAAGAGGAGCCGTGCCATCGCGATAGCTTTGCATAAGCTCCACTGCACCACCAATTTTATTCTTGCGACCAAAGTAGGTGGGACATTGCGACATGATTTCAATGACAGAAATACCTTTATGTTGCATACCTTTTTTAATATACGAAATACACTCTTTTACATGGAAAGTAGTAGTACGTGCTACAAAAGTAGCGCCGGCACCAAGAGCTAATTGCACAGTATCAAAAGCAGCATCAATGCTTCTATAAGGTGCTGTAGTAGCTAAAATACCTTCACCAGATAAGGGAGAATATTGTCCACCGGTCATACCGTAAATACGGTTATTCATTACAATAACGGTAAGGTCGATATTGCGACGACAAGCATGAATAAAATGATTACCGCCAATAGCTGTGGCATCGCCATCACCCATGGGCACGATAACATTCAAAGAAGGCTTAGCAAGCTTTAAACCTGTGGCACAAGCAAGAGCACGCCCATGCATGGTATGCATGGTATGGAAATCACAATACCCAGAGATACGCGCAGAGCAGCCAATACCGGACACCATGGACATATCAGAGTTATGAATTTCTTGTTCTTCCACAGCATGTAAAATGCTATTTAAAATGGTACCGTGACCGCAACCAGGACACCAAATATGTGGAAAGAAGCGTTCACGAATATATTTTTTAAATTGAGACATGCTAGAACCCCCTGCCTTCAATGGTACGCATAACAGCACCAATATCCTTAGGATTAACCAAAACACCGTCCATACGATTCACAAGGTATACACGGTCAGGGTTTACTGCTACGCGTTTTACTTGTTCTTTCATATGTCCCATATTCATTTCTACTACAAAGATGTTCTTGGCATGCTTTGTTTTTTCACGCACTATTTGACCAGGGAAAGGCCATAAAGTTTGTAGCTCTAAAAGGCCAATGCGATCGCCTTTTCTACGGCGCGCTTCTACCAATTCACGAGAAGAACGCGCAGAGGCACCATAAGAAACAATAATATGTTCTGCATCTTCTAAATGGTATTCTTTCCAGCGCGCCAAAGTATGCGCGCGGTTTTCTATTTTATCTACCAAATGATGAATGGCAGCATTTACGATTTCAGGTTTCTCTGTGGGAAAGCCAAAAATATCATGGTACAGACCTGTTACATTATAACGGTGCTTACCACCAAAGTCAGAAATAGGTAAACGGCCATCTTCACGTGGCAAGTAAGGGTGATAATTAAACCCTTCTTTAACCTTGGTATGTAAACGCTCTACCACTTCTATTTCACCCTTAGGTGGAATAACAAGTTTTTCGCGCATATGGCCCACTACTTCATCTAAAAGAATGATAACAGGCGTACGATAGGTTTCAGCAATATTAAAAGCGTCTACAGTAATAGTGAAAACATCTTGAATGGAAGAAGCTGTCAATACGACTTTACTATGATCACCATGGGTACCCCAACGGGCTTGGTTAACATCCCCTTGCGCCACCTTAGTAGCAAGACCTGTAGAAGGGCCAGCACGCTGCACATCTACTACCACACAAGGAATTTCTGCCATACAAGCATAACCAATGGCTTCTTGCTTTAAAGAAAATCCAGGGCCAGAAGTAGCAGTCATAGACTTAGCACCTGCAAGAGAAGCACCACACACAGCGCACATGGAGGCAATTTCATCTTCCATCTGAATGAAAGTGCCGCCTTGCTTTGGCAATTGAACGGCTAGCTCTTCGGCAATTTCTGTCGATGGGGTAATGGGATATCCGGCAAAAAAGCCCACGCCGGCATACAGAGCACCTTCAACACAAGCAGCATTGCCTTGTACAAAAACGGTTTTATTCGCACTCATTATGCCACCTCTTGTTTCTTGCCTTTGGCAGGCTTTTGGCTTTTATCCACGACAATAGCAAGGTCTGGACAGTAAAGCTCACACATGCCACAAACAATACATTTTTCCATGTCATGAACGGCTTTTTCTTGAACCAAACTCAAAGCGCCTTTTGGACAGAATGCGACACAAACGCCACAGCCTTTACACCAAGGTGTATTAATAGTTACTGCCCCCATATAGTTCTCCAATGGGTGCGCCCCTTAAAGGAAGCGCTGTTGTATTGTGAAAGTATTTAGATTCTTAGAACCTAAAAAAACAACCATGTTTTACACGTCTTTCTCTCAATGTATAAAACAAAAGGAATATAAAAAAATAAAACCTTTCAGTCTAGAGGAAATTGCACTTTTTTTTTCAATTTATTCATTTTCATTAACTAGCTATTTATATTAAATTTTCACTAAAAAACTGCTCATACATTCTGTTTTTCAAGATTTTTTTATACAGTACCCTCATAGATAGCATTCTAAACTTATAAGTAATCGATTTGATCAAATGAAAATTAACTTCAAAAAAATCTTGACAACTTCCCATGACTTGGCATCATATTTTTTTGGAGGTACTATGTTAGAAGAGCACATCACCACCTTTAGTGAAGGACACATTACCCTAAAGCATGAAGCCTTTCATGACGCTGGTATTGGAAAAAAAATTACCATGTTTTTAAAATTTTACCCCGGCATAAAAAAAACGCAACTAGACAAAAATGCCGGAACCTTAGAAATCGAATATGACGCTAAGCGCTTGCATAAGGAAAAAGTTATGGAACTGTTAGCTCAAGGAAAGTCTTGGCTTACCAGCACTTAAAAATAATGCAGCAAAGAGTTTTAATGTTCATAGCTGTTGCTTTTTCAAGCAGGAACATTGTTCAAATTCCATTAGCATATCCTAAACATTAGTAATAATATTACAAAGAGTGCATATAGTGGGCTTTGTTGCTTCCAGCAGGGGTAGGATTACTGTTGAAGCTTTGTGTGTTTGTGTGGCGCGGAAATAGTGCGATGGCTGATAATACTGCTATCAATGAAGTTTAGTGCATTGCTTCCAGCAGGGGTAGAGGGTTCAAGGGGGCCTTCGTCCCCCG
>CAZBDD010000252.1:0-3271 GCA_964490475.1 uncultured Desulfovibrionaceae bacterium | reverse complement strand
CCCTGCAATTGGCAGCAGGTGGTGCTTCTGCGCATATGGGCACATCTGCCAGCTTCATGGCTGCCAATACGCTGCTCATCTACTTGAGCCAATCGGGCTTTAATCTTTCTGGCGGCACCAATGTGGCTCGCGTGCAGCTTAATGAAGACGGCAACTGGGTTGCCGAGCCTGCATCGGGCGGTGCGTCTGGTATTGCCGCTGGTGACGGCACAGAGCAGGGCATGAAAAATGGCGTGGGCTTGTGGATTTCGCCCATGTATAAATACAGCACCGTGCAAGGTGTGGAAATGGAAAGCTTTACCCACGGCTATAACACAAGCTTGGGCGGCCTTGCCCTTGGGGCGGACTATACCTTTAACAACGCTTTGCGCTTTGGCCTTGCCTTTAACCTTGGCACCGGCTACACCGAAAGCACGGGCGACTTAAGCCAAACCCAAAACGATTTTGATTTTTGGGGCTTAAGCCTTTACGGCGCCTATTATAAGGGCAATTTCAGCCTCATGGCCGACCTTGGCTACACTTCCGTATATGGCGAAGTTACCCAAGAAGTACCTTCTGTGCTTGGCTCAAGCCTTGAAGCCAGCACGCAAACCCATGTGTGGACGGCGGGCCTTACGGCAGAATATACCTTTGAAACCAATTTCATGGACATCACACCCCATGCAGGTGTGCGCTATATGCATGTGAGCACTGGCGCTTATGACACAGAAAACCATATGGGAACCATTGCCCAAACCGAAAGCGACAGCCAAAGCATATGGTACTTTCCCGTGGGTGTGACCTTTAGCAAAGACTTCACGTCAGATAATGGCTGGACTTTCAAGCCACGTGTTGACCTTGGATTCATCGTCGCCGCGGGTGACTTGCATGCGACCAGCGTTTCATCAATCCCCGGCGTGAGTGGCTCCACCGAATATACCATGAAAAATGTGGACGGATTTGCCTTTAACGGAGGCCTTGGCTTTGATGTGGCGCATGAAGGCGGCCTAAGCTTTGGACTTAACTATAATCTGCAAGCTTCGGAACATGAGACTGGGCATTTGTTAAATGCCACGTTTAGGTATGAATTTTAAGCGTATAAGATAACAAAGTATCAATGCGGAAATAAGGTGCGCAATGCCTTGTTTCCGCATTTTTTTAAGGGAATTTGCCAAGGGAAAGCATTTGCTTCTTGCCTTCAAAGAAATAACGAGCTCGCCAGCGTTAAGAGTCCTGCATAATTCCTAAAATATTAAAATACATAGATTGCTTCGCTTCGCTCGCAATAACTTTCGTTGTAATATCAAGTCTTTGCGAGGGATGTAGCGACGTGACAATCCATGCCTTTTGAATTATGCAGAGGTCTTCTATTATTAGAAGCTGGTTTCCCAACACTTCCTTTTCGGCCACTTAGATAAGGCTTAATGTTTTCCCATATTGCATCTGAAATATCATGTCTGCGATGTGCTTGCATAAATCCTCCAACGTTGCGTTGAAAGATATATAACACACTTTTTATAATTTGACGACACTATCTAAGTGTTTGCTTGTAAAAATCGACGCAAGATAAGTGGCTTGTTAAGAGGAAAATTTGTTTATATGGCTAAGTAGAAAATAAAAAAACGTATTGCCATCTTGCTTCTTAAGAAACAATGCTTATTTTATCATATGGTTAAAACCACAGAAAATACCTTGACATTTCAAGTCTTTTTGCTTATGTTGTCGCCTTCAAGTTAAATAACAATCACAACAGTTTACGAGGATACCATGCCTACGAACATTGGCAAAGCCCTGACCTTTGATGACATCTTGTTACTCCCCGGATATTCCGAGGTTACCCCTGACCTTGTTGATATTAGCACCCAACTTACCAATTCCATTGCCTTGCGCATTCCCATGCTTTCAGCAGCCATGGACACGGTAACAGAATCTGCCATGGCTATTTCTATGGCGCGTATGGGTGGTATTGGCATTGTGCATAAAAATATGTCCATTGAAAAACAGCGTTTACAGATTGAAAAAGTAAAAAAATCTGAAAGCGGCATGATTCTAGACCCCATTACGGTGGCTTCTAGCGACACAGTGAAAAAAGCCTTAGATCTTATGGCAGATTATCGCGTGTCTGGCTTACCTGTGGTGGATGGTGATACCTTGGTGGGTATTTTAACAAACCGCGATGTACGTTTTATTCAAGATGGCAGTAAAACCCTAGTGCGTGAAGTCATGACTTCTGAAAATTTGGTTACTGTGCCCATAGGAACCACTTTAGAAGAAGCAAAAGACCATTTGCATAGACATAGAATTGAAAAACTTTTGGTAGTAGATGGTGATAAACGCTTGCGTGGCCTCATTACCATGAAAGATATTGATAAGGTGCAAAAATACCCCACGTCTTGTAAAGATGATAAGGGGCGTTTGCGCGTGGGCGCAGCTATTGGCGTAGGTAATTTAGAAAGAGCCGAAGCTCTTTTAGATGCCGGTGCCGATGTTTTGGTGCTCGACTCTGCTCATGGACATTCTTCTAATGTCTTGCGTAGCATTGAAGCCATTAAATCTGCTTTTCCGCATTGTCAATTGGTGGCAGGTAATGTTGGCACTTATGAAGGTGCCAAGGCCATATTTAAAGCCGGTGCAGACACTGTAAAAGTGGGCATTGGTCCCGGTTCTATTTGTACTACGCGCATAGTAGCTGGTGTGGGTGTACCACAGGTGACAGCCATACAAGAAGCTGCCAGAGCTGCCAAAGAGTTTGACCGTTGTTGCATTGCCGACGGGGGTATTAAGTTTTCTGGTGATATAGTCAAAGCCCTTGCTATGGGGGCTCAAACCATCATGATTGGTGGTCTTTTTGCCGGTACCGAAGAAAGCCCTGGTGAAACCATTTTATATCAAGGCCGTACCTATAAAATTTACCGTGGTATGGGTTCCATTGACGCCATGAAAGAAGGCTCGTCCGATAGATATTTCCAAGAAGCTACTAAAAAGCTTGTGCCTGAGGGCATTGTGGGGCGTGTGCCTTATCGTGGTGGCGTAATGGATTCTATTTATCAGCTCATGGGCGGTTTACGCTCTGGCATGGGCTATGTGGGCGCTAAAAATTTAGAAGAATTGCGTGAAAAAACACAATATTGTGAAATTTCTGCTTCAGGCTTGCGTGAAAGCCATGTGCACGATGTGATTATTACTAAAGAGGCCCCCAATTATCGTATTGATAATTAGTCTTCATTGAAATAAGAAAAGGAATATTCTATGCCAAGTAAGGTAATTATCATTGACTATGGTTCCCAAGTCA
>CAZBDD010000251.1:0-3305 GCA_964490475.1 uncultured Desulfovibrionaceae bacterium | reverse complement strand
CCATGGCAAGGCCTGTGAGGGTAGAAAAGAGCTCCGCCCTATGGACATGTTCTTCGGTAAGTGGGGTGCCAAGTATATCTAAACCCATGAGCCCGAGACAAAAATCAGTGTCTTGGGGAATGACGGGTTCATGGGGGGCAGGTGCTTTTAAAGCTTTACGCGCGGCGCCGTCGGCTTCGCAAAGAATAATATCTGCAGCTCCTGCTCGCGCTAAAGCTGTAATTTTTTCCTTGGCAAGCCCAACCACCTTTCCTTGCTCATGCGCTATGTGATTGGCCACAGTGATGATTTTTTGCTTATGCCATGCTTGCTTTAACGCTTCATCCCATGCGGTTGTTGTTTCAGCCCAAAGAAGATTCTCTTGTTGGTTACTTCTGTCTCGAATACAGGTTTTTGTAGATGTCGCTATGAGCACGCGTTTTCCTGCATTGGCAAAGCATTGCGCCAATGTATGCACAGTGGATGTTTTGCCGCCGGCACCCACAAGTGTGATAAGAGGACAAGGTTTAGCAGGTATTTTTTGTTGTAGAAAAGAAAAAAAACTTTGTATGGACATAGATACCTCATGCGCTCACAAAATGATCAGTATTATTCAAATTTTATCGCCATGAAAAGTTTTTGGAAAAGGGAGGGGCTTGGGGAGGGAAAAAACTTTCTACAGAAAGGTTTTTCCCTCCCCAAAAAAATAACTCCCCAAAAAATAAAACTAACCACCAATATTTACCATCTTTTTCTGTGCTACAGCATGACCTGCCTGTCTAGCTTTAAGCAAGGCTTCGCCTAAAGGTTTGTCTTTAATAGCATGGTCAAAAAGTGCGCAAATATTTTCCATTATCTGCTCGGTATCCCGTATATTGGGGTCGCGCAAAAGGGCTCGCACATCATGTTCTTTATCGGCAAAGAGACAGGTACGCAAAGAACCGTCAGAGGTGACACGCAGGCGATTACAGGAAGAGCAAAAATGGTTAGACATGGCTGAAATAATACCAAGACGCCCTTTGCCGTTCTTAATACGATACATACGTGCGGGGCCTGCGTGAACGGGATCTGTGGCACTTGCTTTATTATTACTTTGATTTGTAAGGGCTTGGTGTGCAGAAAGTTGCGCCTCTTGCCATGGTCTTGGGGGCATTTCTTCTAGGTCTAAATATTTTTGTGCTTGTTTTAACAAAATGGGTGCGGCTAAAAACGTTTCGTCATTCCACATGGTACTGCTACCCATGGGCATAAATTCGATGAAACGCATATCAACACGATGTTCTTTGACAAAATGAGCAAAGTCTTCCATCTCTACATCAGTAATGCCGCGCATGGCCACGGCATTAATTTTCACACCAATGTCTACTTTTTGCAAAGCATGTATAGCTTCGACTACGGTGTTCAGCATGTCCCGCCCTGTAATTTTAGCAAAGGTAGCAGGGCGAAAGGAGTCTAAAGAAATGTTGATAGCTTTAATGCCTAAGGCTTTTAATTGCTGTATGTGTGGGGCAATGAGAGAACCATTGGTGGTGATGCGTAAATCCACTTGTGGGTATTGTTGACGGATTTTGGCAATAAAATCCATAAAGCCCTTACGCGCGAAGGGTTCGCCGCCAGTGAGCCGTATTTTTTCAATACCCATGCGCAGTGCAGCTCCCACAATGGTGAGCATTTCTTCATAGCGCAATACATTATCATGGTGTAAAGTAGTATCATCGCATTCATTGCGACAATAGCTACATCGAAAATTACAACGATCTGTTACCGACAGGCGCAAGTAGCGTGCAATGCGCCCGTGGTGATCTGTTAAAAGTGTAGAGTGGTTAGTCACGTTCATAACCGGGAAGCAACAGGGATGAGGCACCGGCTTGGCCTTGCCCTTTAGGACAGTCTTTTTGTAGGAAACAAATTTCGCAGGCGCCCTTAAAGGGAAAGTGGGTAACAACAGCGAAACGGCGTGAAAGGCTTGGGCCATCTTCTTTATAGGGCATGCCAAGTTCGGCAAGGGCCGCACGCAAAGTATCTGTGGGGCGTGGAGCTGGGGCACAGCCAGCGCTTTCTACATCGGGTAAAAGCTGGTGTACGGCGCTCATGCACAAGGTTTGAGCCAGTGCATTATCTGCATAGGCTTTGGAAGGAGAGTCTGCCCAAGAGGTGTCTATGCTTTCTTCCACGCTTTCTGGCAGCCAAGTAACAAGATATTTGACTTTGCCTGTATCCACGGTATACACTTGAAGCTCTTCTTTCCACGCTTCCCACATGGAAAGAAAACGGTCAAACATTTCGCCGCCAATGCGCGTTTCTTGGCTGTTACGCATAATAAGTTCTAAGTCAAAATAGGGGTTAGTTTCAATTTTTTCAAGGGTGTAGCTATTCATTATTCTTCCTGTAAAAGCTAAATTTCATTTTCCGACTTGTGGTCATGCGTGTAATGATTATAGTTATAAATGGTACCGCTTACCTTTTAGGCAAGAGCTGTACTGTAAATTTCTCTACTTTTGTCGTATATATGGCCTTGCGTCAACGATAAATTTCATCAAGGGTAGACTGCGCATGCAAACGCGAGAAGAGTTTTATGCCATACAAGGTAGAATTGACCTACGGGAGCAAATGTTTTATGTAACATACCCCTATACTTCTGTACGGCAAGATGCTTTGCTTTTAGGGGCCGATGTGGCAGAAGCTACTCAAGAATTTCATGCGCGACAATCAGCGCAAAGGGCAAAAAACGAGCGTCTTTCTTTTCATGCTCAATCGCCCACAGAAGTGAAATTACGTGCAGAAGCACAAAGCGGTTATGGTGCCGAATATACCCCACCACAGCGCAGTGTGCATAATTTTGCTGTGCCTGAAAAAGTAACTGGGCAGATTGTGACGGAGCAAGGCTAGCAATTTTTTCAAGGCTTTGATGAATGGTGTCAATGGTAAAAATATTACTATTATAATAGAGTGTGGAATTTTAGGAAAACTTATGAAACATGAAAGAAAACTTCCCCAAAGTGTGCGCTATGAATATTGTGAAGAGTCTAAGGTTAAATTAAATTATGCTCATGGCGTGTGGGGGGGCGTGAACCCTCGCGGAGAAATAGAATTAAATTTTTATTCCGAAAGCGACAAGGCTCCGGAATATGTAGAATGCCTTGTGAATTCCCATGGGATTCTGGGGCCGGAGCTAGTTCCGGAAGGTGCCAAACAGCGTACCATTGTGCGTACCATTCATAATAAAGTATTGTTAAATTATCATACAGCTTACGCTGTTATGCAATGGCTTGAAGAACAGCTAGAAAGTCTTGATGCTGTTGAAAATGCAAGTATTATGGATGATG
>CAZBDD010000250.1:0-3311 GCA_964490475.1 uncultured Desulfovibrionaceae bacterium | reverse complement strand
ATACTATCAATGGTAATATCAGCAGAAATTTCTGTATCTACCTTATAATCGGTATTAGCACTAGCTGTGGTGCTATTACCTGCTGCATCGGTGATACTAACAGAAGCTTCAATATTGCCATTTTCAGCAAGCAAACTACCGGGCACGTCAATGGAGTATTCTAAATTGCTATCTACAGTACCTGTAAAGGTTTTACCACCCACGGTGACAGTTACTGTATCGCCGGGTTGTACGTCTTTGCCCACAGTACCAGTAATGGCAACATCATCACCGGCTTCGGCAGCATTGATAACATTATCATCGGCAATACTATCAATGGTAATATCAGCAGCAATTTCTGTATCTACCTTATAATCGGTATCAGCACGAGCTGTTGTGCTATTACCCGCTGCATCGGTTATGCTAACAGAGGCTTCTATATTGCTATTTTCAGCAAGCAAGCTACCGGGCACGTCAATGGAATATTCTAAATTGCTGTCTACAGTACCTGTAAAGCTTTGACCACCCACGGTAACGGTTACCGTATCGCCAGGTTGTACGTCTTTGCCCACGGTGCCAGTAACGGTAACATCTTCACCGGCTTCGGCGGCATTGATAACATTATCATCGGTAATACTATCAATAGTAATGCTAGCATCAGGAGGAGTAACGTCTACATAAGCGGAGTCTTCATCCTTCCCTTCTAGCCCCTCAGGCGTAGTTACTGTAGCTTCAACGTTAATATTGCCATCTTCAGCAGGTGGATCTACCCAAAGGGTCAAGTTATCTTCAAGCATATCTTCGGTAACGACATCGTCAAAAACTATGTTACCATTTTGCTCTATAACAATTCTATCGCCTTCTTCTACGCCCTCTTCTAGGGTTACAGTTATTTCTACCTTGTCACCATCAGGGCCACCAAGATTTTCTTTAGATACTGTACCTTCGTCATTGTCCTTAATATTAACGCTAATTTTAGGTGGAATGACTTCCACAGGGTCTGAAGTTTCAGGCTTTGCCTCTGTATTTTCTTCTTCTCTATCAACTACGCGCTGCTGTGCTGCCACTGTAGCTGTGGTAGTAATGGTAGTATCTGCCTCGCTTAATTCAGAAATGCTAGCAGTATTAGCTTGGTCAAGACGTCCCAAGCTATCTAGCCCGCCCTGTAAAGTTGCGCTAATGGTATCAACGCCAGAACCACCACTTAAGACTTGCGAAGTCTCAGAACCTGCTGCCGGCATAAGTTCTTCACTAAGAGTTGCAAAAAAATCTTGACCAGAAATTTCAACCCCTTCAATAACAAAGCTCGGCATAGCATCCGCTGAGAACGCTGTGTAAAAATCTGATAAAGTTACCTTCGAGCCATCTTCAAAAGAAAAAACCAAGTCATCATCTTGACGGGTTAGTGTGGCATCTGTGGCATTAAAATCCAAAACAAAACTATCTTCAGCATGAGGAGTAATGTTTTGAGTGGTACCGGACAAAGGCTTTGTTATAGTGATATTAGCCATGAGATTTTCCTCTTTTTGTATATAGTTAGGCACAAAAAAGACCTTACTACATGGTAAGAAATGAACAACGTACTAAAACGTAAAAAAAGGGAATGTAAGCGTTACAAGAATAGAATGCGTAACGACGAGGATATTTCCTCGGGTCCGAAGACCCCAAGCCTTTTAGTAAGAAGGCTTGAAAGATAAGGAGTGCTTTTACATATAAGAACTCACACGCTCATAAGGAGGCGTGAACTACACATATACATTCAAAGCATATCTGTCAACATTCTCTTTACAATAAAAATTTTATTAATCTTTATAAAACATAAAGTACACCTCATAAATTCGTTTACTAAAAGACATTATCCACGACTAACATAAGGACTTGGTACAGCCCTCAGCACATCTTTCGTAAAATCATCAATAGGATCTATTGATGGATTTTTTGCAGGTTTTGTTCCCGGAGCATACACATGAGACCCTATGGCCACACGGGGCAATAAAAAAGCATTGGTTAGTAACCTCCCATCATATAAACATTGAGGTATATTTTCATGATGCGCTTCCCCCACACCAGGGTAAGTAAGTGCGCCACCTAAAAACTGTAAATCTCGTAAAGCTACCATACCATGTTCATTGGGTTTTCCCCCAAAAGGATAAGATAAAATACGAGGAATTTTATCAAAAAGCTGAGCTTTTTTAAAATCTTCCATTTGGGCCTCAAGCACAACACGAATTTGCTTGGCATCCAAAGAAGAAAGCGACGTATACCACTTCGTTTGATAGCCAAACTCCATATGAGGCATCACCTGCAAAACGTCTGCAATATCTTTCAAAGGCATTATTGAACCAAAATACGAATTATTTTTTTTCCCCTTAGGTATACTCAGAAAAAAAGTTGCCCGCGGCACGGCTATATTTTGTAGCGATGTTGCAAAAATTTCCACAAAAGACTGGGCATTTTGCAAAGGCCCCTTATCACTCCCCTTAGGCGCCGTGGTTGTAGAAAAAATCATGCTGGCATGAGCTCCATCACTGGTAATACCAATAGGCTTAAAGCCAGCCGGCACAACAGAATCTACCCTATTTAATAAAATATCACTCATACTCACAGGTCGAAACCCCTGTGACCATATATAAGAAAAAAGGCTTGCCAATTGCGTTCCGGAAATATCCTCAGGAAAACGCGGTGCATCATGCACACGGTGAAAAGCCAAAATAGGAATAGCCGGAACATGATCCACATAACGGTCATACTGCTTTTCTGGTGCTGTTTGCCCATATTGCCTATTTTGCGGTACCTGTGGAATAAGCCCTGCCCCTAGCCCCTCAGCAGGAAATAAAGAATTAAACGAAACTAAAGGTAAAGAAAGTAAAGCCCGCAAAAATACACGCCTTTGCATAAATTTAGTCCTTAAATGCAGAGTTAGAGTCATTACCCTTATGTATGGGCGCAGCACTTTTATAAGCCAATTGTAAAATCCATGGCACCACGGGCGCACACACAATAACTGTAGCAAACAAAGGCCAACGTAAACCTGTGCGAGCTCGAACATACCAAGCGCATCCCAAAAGAAAAACCACAAAAATAGCCAACAAAACCTGATACCATCGATTACGCTCTACCGTTGCTTTGAGTTCTCTCCA
This sequence comes from uncultured Desulfovibrionaceae bacterium, assembly GCA_964490475.1. GTDB lineage: Bacteria > Desulfobacterota > Desulfovibrionia > Desulfovibrionales > Desulfovibrionaceae > CAYJAD01. The sequence continues at coordinate 192 of CAZBDD010000250.1, read as the reverse complement.
AAAGCTTATTTTTTTTCCACAATGTGCGCAAAACTTATCTATAGCAGAAAGTTTTTCGCCACAATGTGCACAAAGAAGTTCAGACATATTTTATCCTTATCATGACAGCAGTTTTTTTATAATTGAAGTTATGTTTTTCTCTGGGGGGGGTTCATTTTTTTTTTTAAAAAAATAACCGCCCCCCCCCCCCCC
>CAZBDD010000249.1:0-3318 GCA_964490475.1 uncultured Desulfovibrionaceae bacterium | reverse complement strand
TTTTGCGCAAGATTTTTTGCAATGATGGTTTTTCGCGGTGCTGCCACAAAAACAGTATCTTTATAGACTTTACTTAAAGAAAGTTGCGGTTGCTTTTCCAGCATAGAGTACGCTGAAGTGACATCTTGACTATTTAAGACCTTGCCCTCTTGTACATGCGCATAAAGTTGCACAAAAAGATTGCAAAGTCTTTGCAAGACGTGTTGGTCGGATGTTTTAACCGTAACACTTGCTCCACGAGAACAAATGTATGCCCCACTCACCCTTTCTAAAGTTTCAAGATGCGCATTATGTGGACCAAAAAGCGCATTAGCAAGGGTGGGATCATCAAAGGCTACGGTTTCGCATAGCGCAGTATTATCTACCATGGATTTTATCTACTCCTTTTTTATAAAGCTGTCCATTTTTTTCTCCATTTGTCTAGAAAAGTTTTTTGGCACTCATATTGCATAAAAAATAGTATAATTAAGCAAATAAAACTTCACTAATTACGTCATATATATGTAATTATTGAGCAAAATTACAAACTATTTCATACTTGAGTAGGAAAAAATATCTTCCACTCTCCAAACAAAGGGGAAAGCTATGAGTATTTCAAGTATAAGCACAAGTAACTCTTCTTTATACAGTTATCAATGGAATAACCAGCAATTGCAAGGTTCTACTACATCAAGTAGTAGCAATACCAGTTCTTATGCTTTTCAGGGAACAAGTACTGTTTCTTCCATGGTAGAACTTGCCATGTATGCTATGGAATCTATGGGCGTGGCGAGCAATGAAAGAGTCACTTTTAGCCAAATTGAAAAATATAAAGAAGAGCTTGAAACGACTTTTAGCAAAAATCTCAATGCTAGCATTGAAAGTTTAAATATTAGCTCTGATGCAAGCTTTACAGTAAATTTAGCAGCTGATGGCACTATAAAAATTGATTCTAGCCATGAAGATAGTGCAAAAATTCAAGCTTATTTCGATGTTTACCCTGAAATGGCTAACAATTTACGCACACAATTAGACACCGCTGGCTTTGAAGGCGATGTGCAATTTACGGTAAATGGTTCTGGCGATATATCTGGTGTTAGTTCTAGCGCTGGTACAAAAAGCATCGAACTTGAAGACAGCACTCTAGGTACTGATATTCTTGCACATATTGCTAGTACTAGCGAGGATGAAACTGTTGAAATTCTCCCTTTTTCAATAGTTATAAACAATGGTGCCGTACAGTTAGATGACGACAGCATGGGGCATCAGCACAGTGAAGCCATACTTGGCTACTTTACCGACGACCCTAATCTTGCCCAAGAAATTCAAAATGCCATTAGTGCCGAAGGCATTACCGGTGAAGTGCGTGTTTATGTAAATTCTGAAGGAAAAGTTAATGTAGAACAGGTTGTGGGCGGCACATCACCTGAAACTGAGGCGGAAAATAATGCCGCCCTCTATGATTTCCTTGTGGAAAACTCTGTAGGCGATACCATAAAAAACGCCCTAGCTAGTGTTGGCATTGATCCAAATATTGATTTTCGCCTCACAGTAGAGGATGGCAAAGTGGTTGTAAATAGTTCACATCCCGACGCTGTGAAAGTGCAAGCTCTCATTGATGCCAATGAAGAACTCACCAAGGATTATTTGCAAGTAGACGCTCTTGCCGGTCTTGAAGGCGCCAGAAAATCCATGCAGGTAGATCCTTCTACCATGCGCACTCGCATTCAAATGGAAAGTATGGTGGCGTGGTGGGCCAATACAGGCACAAGCAATATTGGTTCTTTTTCCAGTGGTGACTTATCTTCCTTTACCGGTGTGAACTCTGTAGTTTAGCCTAACAACAAATACATGTAGACAATAATTTAAGATTTTAAATTTTCTCTGTCACACAAAATACCCATCTGTTCTTAGAATAGATGGGTATTTTGTGGAAAGGCTGATGCATTCATTTCTTGAGGGGGAAAGGGGTACTTTTGCTAGCGCCAAAAAGTACCCCTTTCCCCTCAAAACGCGCCAAATTAAAACGTTATTGTCTATAATTAGAGACATCTGCACAATTACAGAGGTCTTAATTTGGGGAAATAAACGCGTTTTGAAGGGGGTCTGGGGGAAACTTTTTGGCGTTAGCAAAAGTTTCCCCCAGAAAAATAAGAGCAAACATGTTTTAGAATTTTTTTGCTATGTTAGCTGCTTCGGCAATACGCTCAGAAATATAATTTTGCATAGCCGTATCATCTTCTTCTAAATTTAGGCACAAAGCATCTTGCCCCATGAGCCCTTGAGGCACAAAATCTCCCATTTCTTTAGGGTCTTGCACCATATCAGCATAAAAGCATACAGAAAGCCAGCGTTCTTCTGCATCATCATCTACAACATCTATAAGTACAAACAATGGCCTGTCTTTTTGCAAACTATGGCGTGCCCGTAAAGAATAGCTAATGCCAGGACGCTCTTTAAATTCAAATAAAACTTCTTGCTCTTTAAGCCAAGAGTAAAAGATAATAAAGGCTTCTTTGGCATGTAAAGGGTCTATTTTCCAATCTTGTAACCAAGCATCAATATCTTTGCACGATTTTTCAGTATCCATAATTACCCCTCAAATAAAAATTGATTTAATAACATTGACGTAAATTTTGCACAAAAAAATAAGGGGAAGCCTATGGTTCCCCTATAATTTTATTTGCTTGTTAATCTCTAAAAGGAGACATGGAGCGCAAACGCTCCACAATGGGAGGCATTTTTTCAATAACAAACTTCACATCTTCTTCCGTGGTATAACGCGACAATGAAAAGCGTATGGATCCATGCGCATAGGTAAAAGGAATACCCATGGCGCGTAAAACATGCGAAGGCTCAAGGCTGCCGGAAGTACAAGCAGAACCGGAGCTGGCGCAAATACCAAATCTATCCAACATCAACAAAATGGCTTCGCCTTCAATATTCTTGAAAGCAATACTTGAAGTATTGGGTAAGCGACTACTTACATCTCCATTAACCACACTATCACTAATGGCAGAAGTAAGCCCATGTTCGAGCATGTCACGCAAGCGTATTAATTCTTTATTTTCAGCCACCATATGTTCTTTTGCCATTTGCGCAGCTTTGCCAAGAGCTATAAAGTAGGGCACATTTTCCGTTCCCGCTCTGCGCCCACGCTCTTGGTGGCCGCCACGCAGTAAGGGGCGAAAACGTGTGCCTTTGCGAATATACAAAACACCTATGCCTTTTGGCGCGTGGAGTTTATGGCCAGAAAGGGCCAAGTAATCTACGGGTAAAGTAGCCATATTCATATCTACCTTACCTGCTGCTTGCACAGCGTCTGTGTGAAATACAATA
>CAZBDD010000248.1:0-3326 GCA_964490475.1 uncultured Desulfovibrionaceae bacterium | reverse complement strand
AAAAGGTACGCTTGTTTCGTATGCCAGCTAAAGTAAAACTTTACAAAGGCCCCACGGTATAGCGGGGCCTTTCCTTTTGATGATAATGCGCATCGGAAAAGATGCAATAACTTTTTTAAAGGATAACCATGAGTACAACTATTGATGAACTTACTGTGAACTATGAAGAGAACGGACAGGTGGTTGTAAAAGAGCTAGATAAAGCTGTTTTAAGTAAAGGTGCTTGGACAACTATTTTATTTCGCTTTCAAGAATGGAAAAATGATACCGATACCTACGGTCCGGAAAAATATGTCATTCGTCGCTATCAAAAAAGCGGTGGTGAGTACCGTATGAAATCTAAATTTACCATTTCAAGCCCCGATCAAGCCCAAAAAATCATAGATACTTTGCAGGGTTGGCTACCTGAAAAAAATTAAATAAAAAAATGCATTTTTTTGCTTGCATTTTTAAGCCACTTACCATATAAATCTTTTCGTCGGAACGTGGCGCAGTTTGGTAGCGCGCCTGGTTTGGGACCAGGATGCCGGGAGTTCAAATCTCTCCGTTCCGACCAGAAAAATTAAATGGAAATGGGTAGTTACAGAAAGTGTAACTACCCATTTTTTTTGGTGGTCAACCAGAGGTCAATATTTTTGGTTGACCGATGTATGATGGTTCTTCACCAAAGAAAGGTTCTTCACCAAAGAAAGGGGCAACAAGGCCCGGTATGTGTTTTCTAACGGTTAAAAGTTTTCATTTTAGGGAGCGTAAATGGATGTCACAAGCTTTAGCCTTAGCCACTCTTTTATATCATCAAAAAAGTGAAAAACAATTTAAGATTGGTGTGCTGCATTACGTGAATGTATTGCGGCAAAAATATTTTAATTTTAATAAATGTTTGTACTATTTATAAATTTCTTTCAAAATGTCCCTAGATTTATTTAAATGGTATACCGTATTATTATAGGCAATCATTTCATTTCCTTGTTCTAAATATGTCAGAATATGTAAATGCTCTTTATATGTTTCTTCTACACGTCCTTCTTGCTGTAATGTGGCAAGTGCAGAAGTGCGAACCCTATACGCATAATTGTTAAAAATATTAGAAAATTCAGTGTTTTTTTGATAATCAACTAAGATTTTATGAAACAAAATATCTTTTTCAAAGAAAATGTTAATATCACCTGAAATTAAAGCTTGCTGTTCTTTCAAATTTTTACGCAATTTTTCAAATGTTTTTATGGCTTTTTCACTTCTATAATCTCGCGCTAATTCTTTTGCACAATATCCTTCAATGGCATTTCTTAATTGCGTTGTTTCAATATAATCTTTCATGGTCATTTTATGTAAACAAAATCCCTTGTTTGGAATAATGTCTATATATTTTTCTTGCAATAAGTATTGGATGGCATCACGCATGGGGGTTCTTGAAATGCCAAGACTTTGAGCCATTTTTGTTTCAGAATAAATGGTATCATACGATAATTCACCATTAAGGATCATGGCTTTTAAATGCTCGTATGCTTGTACTTGTAAAGATTTTGTAACTCGCATGAAAACCCGCTAAATGTATAATGTGTTAAAATCATCGTGAGAAAAAATGACGTATTGGTATTTTTTGCTTTATATATAATGCTTTGTATAAAAAGTATAGCTCAAATTTTTCATATAAAAAGGCAGAGTATTTGTAGATACCCTGCCTTTTAATATAAGTTATGGTTTTAAACTAGAGTATAAAACTTAGCCCAACAACAATAATGGAGCCTGTTACCCAAGCAATGGTTGAAGTTACAGACCAAACCTTTAATTGGTCTTTAGCTTCAGAGATGCCAAGGGTTCTGTTAACAACCCAGAAGTAGCTATCGTTAAAGTAACCAAAGAAGGTAGAGCCCACACAACAAGCCAATGCACCCAGCACAGGGTTTGCGCCTGCAGCAAGAATGATGGGAGCCGTAATACTTGCCGCTGTAAGCATGGCTACGGTACCAGAGCCTTGAATAAAGCGCATGGCCGTAGAAACAACAAGGGGTAAAAGAATAATAGGAATAGCTGTTTGCGAAAGCTCAGAGGCCATGAAGCTGCCAAGGCCGGAGTCTTTAATAATTTGACCAAGGGCGCCGCCGCCACCAGTTACAAGCATAACAATACCTGCAGCAGCCATACCTTTTTCCATTTCTTCAAGCACTCTTGCTCTATCAAACTTGCGTGCCAAAGTGGCGATGGCAAGAAGTAAGCCAATGCCTACGGCCACTATGGGCTGGCCTAAGAAGATGACCATTTCCATGGCACCTGTTGTATATTTAAACGCAGAGGCGATGGTGTTGATAAGAATAAGAATAATAGGCACAAGTAAGGGTAAGAAAGACATTAACGTGCTTGGCATGTCTGCTTCGTCCATGGCAAGAACTTTGGAATAGTCTGGCTTTTCATAAGATCTTACTTCAATGTCGCCATCGTCATTAACAACATGGTAATATTTTTTGGCAAGATAAAAACGTGCATATAAAATACAAGCCGCTGTCATGGGAATGGCAAGCAAGATGGAGTACATCAAGAATTGACCCACATCAACGCCAAAAATACCTACTACACCCAAAGGTCCTGGAGTTGGCGGTACCAGAGAGTGTGTGATAACAAGGCCAGCAGCAAGGGAAACACCGAGAGCAATAACTGATTTCTTCGTTACCTTTGAAATAGCTTTGGCAATGGGAGCTAAAACAATGAAGCCTGAATCACAGAAAATGGGGATGGATACTAAAAATCCTGTGATAGATAGGGCTTCTTCTTCACGCTTTTTCCCAAAGAGTTTCAGGAAGGTGTAGGCCATTCTTTTTGCCGCACCTGAAATTTCAAAAATTTGCCCCATCATTACGCCAAAGCCAATGATGATACCAATATTGCCTAATGTACCGCCAAAACCTGTGGTGATGGAGTTAAGAATGCCAAACTTTGCGCCATTTTCTAGAGTCACTGTAGCAAGAGGCATGCCGCCTACAATACCCACGAAAATAGTAGCCAATATCAAAGCAAGAAATGCTTGCACTTTGGTTTTTAGAACGAGAAAAATAAGTAAAAGAATACCTACAATCAAGCCCAAAAACATTGTCATGCCGTCTAATCCGTAAACCATAATTATACCTGTCCTTTAAAACCAATGATTTTTTACATGTTATCCATTGCCACTTTTAGTATTTTCTGCTGTTCATCCTTACAGCACATATTTTTTTGCTGATGTTCCCCATGCACAGAACGTAACTTTGCCTTTACAAATATTCACCATGTAACAGTACGATGTTACTTTTGAATACAAAGAGCTTGTTTGGAGCGACCTTCAATCTCCCATG
>CAZBDD010000247.1:0-3333 GCA_964490475.1 uncultured Desulfovibrionaceae bacterium | reverse complement strand
TCAGAAAGATTTGTCACAGCTTCATTAACAGCGTGTAAAGGCGCAGTAACATGCATCACTTTTGCGGCAGCTTGTAATGCTTTGGTATGGCCAATAATAAGCACATGACAGCTATTTTTTAAGGTTTCATCAGTAATAAATGTTGCTGCCGCCGCCACAGATATTTCAGGCCCCACGCCAGCAGGATCGCCCATTGGTACACAGATTACAGGTTTCATTATATCTCCTTATTGGTATCAAAAAAAATTTTCTATCTAAGCCCAAAGAATTACAATTCTAAACTTATTACAAATTGTTATAATAAAAGCGTTTTGAGGGGATGGGGAGAGTTTGAGAGGGGAAGGGGAAGCTTTTTGGCTTTGGGAAAAGCTCCCCTTCCCCTCTCAAAAAAATAATTAATAAGTATGTTCTTAATTCTCGACAATATCAGCACTTTGTGAAGAAATTTTTGTGAGTAAAAACTCGGCACAGCGTACTATTGCCATGGTATCTCCCACAAAGCCACCTTTTGTGACCATGGGCATATCAGGAAAACTTCCCCCAATAAAACGCCCATACATAGCACGAGAAAGCACTTCACTACGAACAGAAAAACCTTGTGCGCCAAGGCATTCAGCAACAGCCATTGTCACTTCTCCCCCTGAAGAAAAGACACCACCTATACGTAAATCATGGTTCTGTAAGGCACGTGAAGTAATTTCTGCCAAAGCATTAGTTATGCGCACAGATATGTCTTCTACGCTCATACCGTACTCTTGCGCTACGGCGTTTATATCCAAAATTTCATCTTCATATCTTGCCGTGCAAATGCCAAGAACTTGTGTATCTTCGGGCGCTTCAAGCAAGGCTTTTTCTATACGTTTAAACTCTTCTTCTTGAAGAGGATGTCCCACCTCATAGGTTAGAGCTTTTGCATCCAAACAAATAAGATGTGTACGCATGTGCACCACTAGGGCATCAAGCTGATGTCGCACAATATCCATAATGCTCCCTACCACCGCAAGAACACGGTTTTCTAAAGGAGCGACCTTTGTTCCCCCATAAACTAAAGCCATGGCTAAGCAGAGCGAACCAGAATCTGCACAAAGCACAGGCACTTCAAGCTGTGTAGCGGCTTCTGCTATGCATTGAATATTTTCATCAGTGAGGGCATCGCAAGCCACCACACGCACGCCTTGATGGGAAAGCATTTTGAGGTGCGTTGTAATACAATTTGTCCCCTGTAAAACAATTTCTAGTGGGAGCGCATCTATTTTTAAATGGCTTTGACTTTGAAATATTTGAATCATTTTTGAACATGCCATGGGAAAAGTAGGATCTTTGGCAGCATCGGTACGTTCTAAAGGAATACCATCTACAATAAGATGCCCGCCAGCAACAATACGTCCAGAAGCTGGAAAAGCAGGAGACAATAACACCATGGTATTTTTAGGTAAAACTTCTAAAGCAGCTTCAAGTTCGTAGCCAATATGCCCACGAAGCGTACTATCAATACGCTTTGCAAGCACACAGGGCTTTTGCGCATAGGCTTTTGCTATGGCGTCTTTTGTAACTTCGCGCGCTTCTTTAATGGAAAGCTGGCGACTGCCTGTATTTATACTTACAGCATCAAATTGTGCAAAAAAGCTTTCATCCCATTTGGCACTAAGGGTACATGTTGCCGCAGTAAAGCCGTGTGAAGCTAAAAGGGCAGCGTTAACATTGGCACCTGTTAAGTCATCAGCAATAGTAATTATTTTATCGGTAAATTTTTTTTCTAACATAGGCATTATAAGAAGAGGCTATAGTTCATCCATGGTTTAAAATTCTCAAAAAATTACTTCAGTAAAGGCTCATATGATGTTTGGTCGCACTTTTTGCGCGACACAAACTATAGCAAACGACGCCTATGCTGGAAGCAAATTCTAGCTTGCCTTAGGCTTGTTCCGCTGCGCAGCTTGCCTGCATCCTATGGGCTGTTAGCAAGGTACGTTATTTTCAAACATCTGTTTAGAGCAACCTGTTAAGCATGGTTTGCAACAGTCAAATTCGCCCATATAATGTCTAGCAAAGAGCAAATTGTCAACTATATACCAATTTTGTAGTAAAAGTATTTTTTTAGGTAAAAATGCATCTAAGCCTTGACAAGAAATTCTTAGCGGTGTACCGGTATACCGGTGTACAATGTATTTCAGTGATGCGGCTTTAATTTCAAAAATGCCTGCGACTGATTTTGCAGTGGCATAAAACTATGGAAAGCATTTTTACATAATTTTCGCTATTGAGGTTAGGTTAAAAATCTCACACCCAAAAAAGATGTTGAAAAGGCTTTGTTTGAAAAAATATACAGTAAAGGGAAAATACTTATGAAAGCAGGATTTATCGGATTAGGCATTATGGGTAAACCCATGGCAACATTGATGGTAAAAGCTGGCGTAGAGCTTTATGTAAGCGATTTAAATAAAGATGCTGTAGCTGACCTTGTTGCTTTAGGCGCAAAAGAAGGCAGTTATGAAACCATCGGTGCACAGTGCGACACAGTTTTTACAAATCTGCCCAACGGAGCCATCGTTCAAAGTGTTCTATTTGGCGAAAATGGCTTAGCACAGTATTTAAAGAAAGGCACTGTGGTTTGCGATTTTAGCTCCGTTACCCCCACAGAAACTGCTACATGCTACGAAAACTTACAAAAAATAGGTGTAGGATTTGTGGACTCCCCTGTGAGTGGCGGCGAACCCAAAGCCATTGACGGCACGCTGGCTCTTATGGTTGGCGGCGATGAGGCAGATTTTAACCACCTGCACCCTTATTTCAACATTGTAGGTTCCTCTGCAATTTTAACAGGGAAAAGCGGCAGCGGTTCTGTAACAAAGCTCACAAATCAAGTTATTGTTAATATGACCATTGCCGTGGTTTCCGAAGCTTTTGTTTTAGCCACAAAAGCAGGCGCAAATCCTGAAAAAGTATATCAAGCCATTCGCGGCGGTTTAGCAGGCAGCGCAGTATTAGATGCCAAAATTCCGCTTATTCTCGATAGAAACTTTGTTCCCGGTGGTAAAATCTCCATCAATCATAAAGACATAAAAAATGTTATGTCTTCTGCACGTGATTTAGATGTGCCTATGCAATTTACCAGTCAGCTTTTTGAGATTATGCAAAACCTCAAAGTGACAGGGCATTTTGAAGAAGATCATGGTGGTATTGTGCAGTATTTTGAAAAACTTGCCAATATCGAAGTTAAAAGACCTGAAAAATAAAAAGTACAGGAGCATACAATAATGAAATACGGCGTCTGTACTACTATTGATAATTACAACATGCTTGATGCAGCAGGTTTTGACTACATTGAGCTGG
>CAZBDD010000246.1:0-3343 GCA_964490475.1 uncultured Desulfovibrionaceae bacterium | reverse complement strand
AGGAGATGTCATGAGTACCATTGTAGCTGTTCACGCCCGTGAAGTGTTAGATTCTCGCGGTAACCCCACCGTAGAGGTAGAAGTAAATTTAGAATCCGGCCATATTGGTCGTGCAGCCGTACCTTCCGGAGCCTCCACAGGTTCGCGCGAAGCCCTTGAAATGCGTGACGGCGACGCCGAGCGCTATCTTGGAAAAGGCGTTAGTAAAGCTGTCGGCCATGTTAATGGCGAAATTGCCGAAAGCATTCTGGGCTTTGATGCTTTACGCCAAGTGCAATTGGACAATGCCCTCATAGACCTTGACGGCACAGATAACAAATCTCGTTTGGGCGCCAATGCCATGCTTGGCGTTTCTATGGCAACAGCTCGCGCCGCTGCTGGTTTTTTAGGTTTACCTTTATATAAATACCTTGGTGGTATTAACGCAAAAGTTCTACCTGTGCCCATGATGAATATTATCAATGGTGGCGCACACGCACCTAACAACTTAGATATCCAAGAGTTTATGATTATGCCCGTGGGTGCCTATAGTTTTCGCGATGCTTTGCGCATGGGTGCAGAAGTGTTTCACACCCTAAAAACCATACTTGCTGCCGATGGTCATGTAACCAGCGTAGGCGATGAAGGTGGTTTTGCCCCCAACCTCAAAAATCATGACCAAGCTTTCAGCTATATCATGCGTGCCATTGAAGAGGCTGGCTACATTCCCGGTAGTGAAGTGGCCTTAGCCATTGATGCTGCTGCCTCCGAATTTTATAAAGATGGCAAGTACATTCTTGCCGGCGAAAATAAAACCTTCAGTAATGAAGAAATGGTACATTGGCTTGGCGAATTTACAGAAAAATATCCATTAATTTCCATTGAAGACGGCCTTGCTGAAGCTGATTGGGACGGTTGGCGTTTACTCAGTGCCAATATGGGCGAAAACATTCAAATTGTTGGCGACGATATCTTTGTTACCAACCCTGATATTTTAGCCGAAGGTATTGCTGAAGGAGTAGGCAACTCTATCCTTATTAAGCTAAACCAAATCGGCACCTTAACAGAAACCATGGATACCATTGAAATGGCAAAAGAAGCCGCCTATACTACGGTTATCTCTCACCGTTCTGGCGAAACAGAAGATTCTTTCATTGCCGATCTCGCCGTAGGCGTCAATGCCGGTCAAATTAAGACAGGATCCTTATGCCGCTCTGACCGTGTAGCCAAATACAATCAACTTCTTCGCATCGAAGAAGAGCTTGAAGAAAGCGCTACTTATTTTGGTCCCATGATGGCTGAATACTTTGCTTTAAGCGAAGACGAAGAAGAATAACATCTGAAAGAGGGCTTTTTACTAGAAAACTTTGCTTTTCTTTTAAAAAGCCCTTTTTAGAAAATATATATTGAGGAGACAATATGTCCATCATTGACGGCAAAGCCACGGCCGCCGCTTTACGTGGCGAATTACAAGTCATTGTACAAAAAAGTACAGACAAGGGAATACGCGCCCCAGGTCTTGCAGTTATTTTAGTGGGTGAAGACCCTGCCTCACAAGTTTATGTACGTAATAAAGAAAAAGCTTGTGCCGATGTGGGTATTGTTTCCATACCGCATCGCTTGCCCGCTAGCACCAGCCAAGAAGAGTTATTGACACTTATTGGCAAGCTCAATGCCGATAATACCGTAGACGGCATCTTATTACAACTGCCCTTACCCAAAGGGCTTGATACGGATGCCTGTTTACTAGCCATAAATCCTGCCAAAGATGTGGACGGCTTTCACCCAGAAAATGTGGGGCGCCTCTCTCTTGGTTTACCTGGCTTTGTTTCTTGCACACCAGCAGGAATTATGGAGCTTTTAAAGCGCTACAATCTCTCCCCCCAAGGCAAAAAAGCGGTTATTGTAGGCCGCTCTAATATTGTGGGACGCCCCCTAGCCTTATTACTTAGCCAGCAAGGCGACTTTGCTAATGCCACAGTAACTATGTGCCATAGTCGCACACCGGACATTGCCAAAGAATGCCGCGAAGCCGACTTTATTTTCTTGGCTTTAGGTAAGGCGAACTTCCTTACCGCAGATATGGTCAAGCAAGGTGCGGTCATCATTGATGTAGGTATAAATCGTACTGAGCAAGGGCTTGTGGGCGATGCCGACTATGCCAGTGTGGCCCCCAAAGCCGGCGCCATTACTCCTGTACCCGGAGGCGTGGGCCCCATGACCATTGCCATGCTCTTAAAAAACACCGTACAATCTTGGCAAAGAAATTTAGCTTAGTTTTTTAACATCACGCATGCGCCCAAAACTGTATATTTTTTACAATATGCTCTGTTTTTGGGCGTTTTATTTATAAGGCTTTTCATGTTTTCTGCAGAAAAAAAATACTTATTCTTTCTTTTCTCTCTGTCTGCTTTTTGCGGCTATCTACATCCAGTCCTTATGTGAGCATGAGCGAAAATTTTGCGCCACGTAAAATAAGCCAAAATTCACTTTTGGCGTCCGCAAAGCGGTATTTGAAACGAGCGTGCCTTTCTGAAAAAACGTGAACCGTGCCTTTCATCTTCTACTAGTTACATACGCCTTTGTGCCAACAAAGCATCTGCCAAAGTCAAGGCTGTCATGGCCTTGAGCACAGGCACTATGCGAGGAATAGCACAAATATCATGACGTCCATCTATGCGTAAATCGCATGGCGTCCCATCTGCCCTTATGCTGTTTTGTGTGCTTGCAATGGAAGGAATAGGTTTAACCGCTGCTTGCAACACAATGTCTTGCCCAGAAGAAATACCGCCTAAAATACCACCGGCATGATTAGTGGCAAAGGCAACCTTGCCTTGCGCATCTTTGCTAAGCAGAGCATCGTTATTCTCAGAGCCTAAGGCTCGCGCAGCCGCAAAACCATCACCAATTTCTACGCCTTTAACGGCCCCCACACTCATGAGCGCGGCAGCCAACATGGCGTCAAGCTTTTGAAAAACAGGCTCCCCAAGGCCGGCAGGAACATTTTTTGCCACTACACGCACAATGCCTCCCAAGGTATCGCACGCACCACGTACCGCTACAATTCGCTGGCCCCATGCGTCAATAATACTATCGTGGGCAGCAAAAAATGCACGGTGCTGTGCCCCTTCCATATCAATAAGTTCGGGGGCTAATGCTATGCCGCCTATTTCCACAGTGGCCGCCAAAACCTCCACGCCACTTTGTGCTAATATGCACTCTGCAATGGCTCCACCTGCCACGCGAGAAAGGGTTTCTCTAGCCGAGGCTCGCCCTCCCCCTCTATGATCACGCAAACCGTATTTAGCATCATAACTCATATCAGCATGACCAGGTCTGTATGCAGCCGTAAGCGCATCATAGT
>CAZBDD010000245.1:0-3360 GCA_964490475.1 uncultured Desulfovibrionaceae bacterium | reverse complement strand
TCCTAGCATATCGTGAAAAACAAGCACCTGCCCATCACAATGCGCACCAGCACCAATGCCTATGGTGGGAATACTCAAACTTTTTGTAATGCATTGCGCCACCTCAACAGGCACACATTCTAATACAAGACTAAAACAGCCAGCTTCTTCCAAAGCCTGTGCTTCACGCCACAACATTTCGGCCGCCATTGCAGTATTTCCTTGCACTTTATAACCGCCCAAGGTGGCCACTCTTTGTGGTGTAAGCCCAATATGCCCCATAACAGGAATACCCGCAGCAATAAGCGCCTTTATTTGAGGAAGTACAGCAAAAGCGCCTTCCAACTTTACAGCTCTTGCCCCACCTTTACTAAGCAAAGCACCGGCATGAGTAAGTGCCGTGGGGACATCAGTTTCATAACTTAAAAAGGGCATATCACAAACCACAAGAGCAGATTGCACAGCACGGGACACGGCACTACAATGGTGTATCATGGTATCCATAGTTACAGCCAATGTATCTTGCTGGCCTAGTACTACCATACCTAGAGAATCCCCCACCAAAACCATGTCCACACCACCAGCTTCGGCCATTTTTGCAGAAGGATAGTCATAAGCTGTGAGCATGACAATTTTCTTTTGCCCTTTCATTTGGCGTATATGTAAACTCGTAAGAGCATTTCCCTTGTATTGTGAAGTCATGTCACATCCTTACCGGCTTTTAACAAAGCAAAATCAAAATGGAAAATTATTTTATGCAAATTTTTATATACATAAATAGCCTAAGTATCGTAGATTTAGCATAACAAATAACCTTGATGCGTCAAACCTTTTCTGGCATAAAAGACAAGGGTAGGAAGATTTTGCCTAACACTCTAAAGGGTAGGCAAAATTTGCCGACAGAAATTCTATAGCAAGAGTATTCACTATAGCATCTAAAGCGCATCACCTCACTCCTCTTTTAACACATTCCAAGGATGTATATCATGGAATTAAACACTCATAGCAAACAATCTCCCTTAAACCCTAGTTCTAGCCTAGCTTGGCAATATGGGAATTTGCAAATATCAACTGCTCACTTATCCGCAGCATTACATGCGTACATACCAGAGTTTGACATAAAGATTTTTGACATCACAAGACTTTTACGTTCAAACATTACAGTTTTAAGTCATAGCGAACGCACTGCCCAAGATGTACTTTCTTTGCTTCACGTAGCATACATAGCTCTGAACGCCATAAAAACACAACTTATACGCATGAAAACATTAGCTGAACAGGCGGTTAGTCAAAACATAGACCATGCTCAACTCCAAGACATGAATGCAGAATTCCAAACCCTTATTTCAGAAATTATATGCATTACCCAGACCACACACTTTAATGGTATCATTTCGCAAGACACCCCTCTCAAGTATTTGTTTAATTGTAAAAAAAACTCTTTAAGCACAACACTTAACAATGACAATCCTCAACAAACAACACTTTTCATTTCTACTCCAGCAGGGGCGCAACAAGCCCTATTAGCCATCAATGAGGCCATCACCTCTCAGGAAGTCATTCGTGCCAACCTTGATGGCATACAAAATCGCTTGAAAAACACTGTCAATAATTTGTCGCTCCCTACAGAGGAATACTTGGAGAGTTATGAAAGCCACCATAAAAATTCTGGCATCACAGAAATGACAGCCTTTGTGCGCAATCAAATTTTAACACGATCCACTGTAGATATAACTGATCAAAGTAAGGCTATGCCGCGTATGGCTTTACATCTTTTAGGCAATCGTCGTTAAAATAGCACACATTTAGAATAATTTTTTATCAAAAAAACAGCATACAGAGATGCCAGTAATATATGCAGCCACGCCTATATTGCTGGCATTTTTATGAAGTAAAACATAGCTTTTAATGGTCTTTCACGCAAAAAGAACCAGTAAAACACAACTCAACGGCATTATTGGTACGCAATTTGCTAATTTATACATACAGAGCTAGCGTAGGTAAATTTTACCGCTAGCGCAGACTATACCCGGAGGTCTGCACTGTTGTTTGGGAAATACAGTATGTATATTTTCTTTAATATTAACGCCCTTAGGGGCTCTGTCGGTGGAAGATTGCAAGGAAGCAATCGCGCATAATGCTCCACTAGGCTATCAAACATTCACGGAGGAATGTTATGGGACTTACAATTAATCACAATGCAATGGCCCTGAATTCTGCGAATAACTTAACCAGCCACTACGGCAACTTAAGCACATCTACTGCACGTTTATCTTCTGGTATGCGTATCACTGGCGCCGCCGATGACGCCGCTGGTCTTGCTATCCGCGAACTTATGCGCGCTGATATTACAGCTTTAAATCAAGGTGTTCGTAACGCAAACGACGCCATTTCATTGTTACAAACTGCAGATGGCGCTTTGGGCGTTATTGACGCTCAGCTCATCCGTATGAAAGAATTGGCAGAGCAAGCTTCCACTGGTACTTATGATTCTACACAACGTTTGATGATTGAATCAGAATACCAAGCAATTGCCTCTGAAATTACTCGTATCGCCAATGCTACCGACTTTAACGGTGTAAAACTGCTTGACGGTACTCTTTCTGGCGACCACAATGGTAACGAACTTACATCTACGGGTTCATTAAAAATCCACTTTGGTACATTGAACGACTCCGCACAAGACTACTACTACATCCGCATTGGTAACAGTACAGCTTCTGCTTTGGGTCTTGGTGTAGAAAGTGCCCTTGATGCTGGTCATACCGTATCGACACAATCACAAGCGCAAGCTTCACTTGTGGCCGTTACTGACGCCATTGTTTCTAAGGATAAAATCAGAGCGCACATTGGTGCCTTGCAAAACCGTTTAGAAGCAACTGTAGACAACTTAACCATTCAATCTGAAAATATGGCTGCTGCAGAATCTCGTATTTCCGACGTGGATGTATCCATGGAAATGACCAATTTTGTACGTAACCAAATTCTTACTCAATCTGCTGTTGCCATGCTTGGTCAAGCAAACTCCATGCCCCGTATGGCCATGAACCTTATCGGCGGCTAATGTATAGTTTGCCTGTGTAAGCTTTATGCTTACATAAGGCTTACGCAGGCAACGCCAGAAAATGGCACAAAATACCCTCAAGATTTCTGGGTTCTTGAGGGTATTTATTTTTTACATCTTGCAAAGTACAATTATGCAGAAATCTCGAATTTTATATTTTTTTGTAAATTTGATAACATCACACCCCAAAACACTTGAAAAAACTTTTTAAGTAAGCTTAAAAAGCTATCGCTTTCTCAGTTTGATGACAAAGCCCTCTTTATGGGCTTTGCGCCGCTATTGTCAGCAAAGCTGTCAAGCGGAAAGGCACGAAAATC
>CAZBDD010000244.1:0-3362 GCA_964490475.1 uncultured Desulfovibrionaceae bacterium | reverse complement strand
GCTATGACCTTTGCGGCTACCCCAGCGATGCACGACGCGCCCTGTTAAAGAAAATTATTGTGGACGATTTGCAGCAAAGCTTTAAAGACTACTCTTTGTGGCCCTCTGCCCTACCCGACACCGCAGCACAAAGCACCCTACCGGAATTAATCCCCCATGCACAAGCCTTTTGGACAGGCGTGCAAAGACTTAATGCGCGAGGCTTAGTGATTTTTGGTTCAGCGGCGGCTAAAGCTGTGGGGCTGCAGAAAGAGGCAAAACCTGCCAAGCTTATTAAGCACAACGGATGCCGAGTTCTTTTTGTAAACGATATGGATTATTTAGTTGAAAATTCTTCGTATTACCAAAGTATGCTGGCAAGCCTTAAACCCTTTTTAAAGCAATTTCTCCATTGGTAAGAAGCTTTTTTGTAACGTATACCTTTTTTCCACGAGAACATCATGCAAGCATTGCACATAGTAGGTTATAAAAACTCCGGTAAAACAACGCTACTCTTAGAATTGGCCTCAGCCCTAGAATGCCAAGGCTTGCGAGTGGCCTGCATAAAAAACATACAAAAAGACGCCCACACCATACTCAATACTCACGATACCAGTGATACTGGCCGTATGTGCCAGCAAAATACCCCTTATGCAGGGCAGTCACGCACAGTGCTTACCCTAGGGCAAGATGCGTCCTCTCTTATTTGGCTGGGAAAAATGGATTTACTCTCTATTTTACCCTTGCTTTCTGCAGATATTATTCTTATGGAAGGGAGCAAAAGTTGTGATTTTTTGCCACGCATTCTGTGTCTGCGATCGGAACATCCAGAAGACGTACATGAGGTGGAACTTAAACCAGAGTTGGCACTGGCTACCTATAGCATAGCCCCGTGGCAAAATAGTATAACAAAGCAAGATAACCACCTTACTCGCCCTCACTTTATAGGAAAAGAGGATGATATACAAAAACTAGTAGAACTTATACAAAAACGAGCTTTTTTATTACCACGCCTGTCTTGCGGTGCTTGCGGGCATGCAAGCTGTTATGCCATGGCGCAACATTTAGTAGCAAATCCAAGTTTACAGGCACATTCCACTTGTCCTGTACTACAAGGAGTGTTGCAATTACAGGTGAATGGAAAGCACATTGCCTTAAACCCATTTACGCAACGCATACTAGCCGGAGCTTTGGGGGGCATAGTACGCGAACTTAAAGGGACTGAGCCTCACGGCACCATGAACATACAATGTACATATTAATAACACTCACTTAACAAGCCTATTTTATTAGATTCATTTTTGTAGCAGCGGCCTTGATTTCATACGCTTTACAAAACAATAACATGCACTATTTTAAGGATTATAATGCTTTTTTCTTTTCTTTGTTTCTTAGCTGCTGGAGCTGTTGCCGGAATATTTGCAGGGCTTTTGGGTGTGGGGGGCGGCATCATTATTGTGCCCATACTCTCCTTACTCTTTCCTCTCTTGGCAGTTCCTGCCGAGCATGTGCATCATTTGGCCTTGGGTACATCGTTGGCTAGTATTATAGTAACATCCATTTCCAGCGCCAAATCACACCATGCCAAAGGAGCTGTACGCTGGGACATTGTAAAAACCATAAGCCCTGGTATTATGCTGGGCACCTTTATGGGAGGCGTAGTGGCGGCCTATATTCCCAGCTCGTACTTAAAAATCCTCTTTATTCTATTTTTATATTTTGTGGCCATAAACATGATTTTTGGAAAAAAAGGACAAGAACACGCCTCTGAACAAAAAGAAAAGCTTCCCTCATTTTTAGGTATAAGCTTTGTGGGTAGCGGCATCGGGCTTATTTCTAGTTTTGTAGGTATTGGCGGGGGTACCATGTCAGTGCCTTTCATGGATTTTTGCAAAGTCCCCTTACGCACAGCTGTGGGCACTTCAGCAGCCATTGGTTTTCCCATTGCTGTGGCAGGCACCTTTGGCTATGTTGTGGGTGGCTATAACATAACAAATTTACCTGAATACACCTTTGGCTATGTACATATGCTGGCTTTTGTTGGCCTTGCCATGGCAAGTTTTTTTACAGCCCCCCTTGGAGCTAAACTGGCACATAGCTTGCCCATAGCCACCTTACGACGTTTTTTTGCAATTTTTCTTATTTGTGTAGCATCTCGAATGCTTTGGAATTTATAATATTACGGAGGCCTTATGGCGCTAAAAAGTACCTATAATCGTCAATTAGCTGAATCTGTATGGTGGAACCTGTTCTTACTTACAGTGGGGGGAGCCTTTGTGGCCGTTGGCATTCAGGCCGTAGCTGTGCCCCACCACTTTGTTTCTAGTGGCATTATGGGCATTGCCATGATTACATGGTACCTTACTGACTTTCTTACAGTTCCCTATTTATATGCTCTTCTTTCTGCTCCCCTCTTTATCATTGGGTGGTTTTTTGTGGGGCGACAATTCTTTTTTTACTCCCTTTATGGTGCCGCCATCATTGCAGTATGGGGTTCACTCATTCATTTTACTATACCAGTACAAAACGATCTTTTAGCTGCCGTTCTTGCTGGTGTATGCGTGGGGACAGGGGGCGGTATTATGCTTCGTTCTTTTGGCAGTTCCGGCGGCGTCGATATTATTGCCATTATTTTACGAGAACGGTATAATATTTCCGTAGGAGCTTTTAGTTTTTGCTTTAACTTTCTGGTATTTGCTTCAGCTGCCATGCAATTTAGCTTAGATTTAGTTATTATTTCTTGTATAATGTTATTCATTAACATGAATGTACTTGAATCGGTTTTAAAACTTTTTAACCAACGTAAGATGGTGATTATTATTTCCAAACAAGGCGAAGAAATTTGTGAAGCCATCAATCTTATGAGTCGTTTTGGCGTTACCTTTTTACGTGGAAAAGGTGGCTACTCTGGAAGTAATAGAGAAATTCTTTTAACTGTAACCAACAATATTTATTTAAAAGAATTAGAAAGCATTGTCTTTAGTATTGACGCACATGCCCTTTTTGTGGTGGAAAATACTTTCTATGTTTCCGGTGGGCAGTTTTCAAGAAAAATATATAAATAAAAGCAGATTAATAAATATGTATACTTTTTTATCTCGAGGATTTAGTAGGGAAAGCCAAACTACCATAGGCTGCCAGCAGTGCCACACTCCTTTACTTGCGGTAAAGACCTGACGCAAGGTCATTATGCGCTGCGTGCAGTGCAAAAAAGATTGGCCATTAGAAGAATATATTAAGTATATGGACGACAACCTAGAACGCTTTTTAGAAAACTCCTATTGCGACAGAGTGTAGTCTTTCCCATGCGGTGAAATAAGCACCGTATAAGTATTTTATTGACGAAATACGCTAAGCCCTTTAAGGTGCCCCCATGTTACATT
>CAZBDD010000243.1:0-3369 GCA_964490475.1 uncultured Desulfovibrionaceae bacterium | reverse complement strand
TTCTTACATGTACGCGCTATTTGGCCTTGATCAAAACTAGGCCCTAAATAGGAACCGCGCATGGAATCACGCGTAGTCGCCGGTACACGCTCTTGCTCAAGGTTAATATGCCACAAAGCTAATGCAGCTCCAAGAGCCCCGCCAGCATCACCAGAGGCTGGCTGAATCCACACATTGTCAAAAATCTTTTCTTGCAACAACTTACCATTGGCTACACAATTTAACGCCACACCGCCGGCAAGACACAGGTTTTTACTGCCACTGACATTACGTGCCGTACGTGCAAGACGTAACACAATGTCTTCAGTTACTTTTTGAATGGCTAGAGCAAGATCCATATACTCTTGCTCTAACTCTTCAGATTCAGCTGTGCGTGGCTCAAGGCCAAAAAGAGCTGTCCAACGGCTTTTATTATACATGCGTAAAGCCGTGGCATAGGAGAAATACTCCATATTCAACACATAAGAACCGTCTTCGCGAATATCTATGAGATGCTCACGGATTTTTTGTTCAAAATCCTTGGTGCGCTGTGCGTGTGGATCTCCGTATGGAGCAAGCCCCATAAGTTTATACTCTCCGCTATTCACTTTAAAACCGCAATAAGCCGTAAAAGCAGAATATAAAAGCCCTAAAGAATGTGGAAAATGTATTTCGCGTAAGGTGGAAATATCTTTCCCTTGCCCCTTGCTTATGGAGGTTGTAACCCATTCACCCACGCCATCTACAGTCAAAATGGCCGCATCCTCAAAAGGAGACGGATAAAAAGCTGAAGCTGCGTGCGAAAGGTGATGTTCAGGAAAATACAATTGTGGTAACTTTGCCCCTTCAGGTAAAAAAGTTGCAAAGCCACGTTCCAGCATGGTGCGCATAAAGAGCTTTTCTTTAATCCATACGGGCATGGATAAAAGAAAAGAACGCAAGCCTTTGGGGGCAAAGGCATGGTATGTTTCTAAAAGTCGTTCAAATTTTAAAAAGGGTTTATCATAAAACGCAATACCTTGCACATCTTGCAAAGAAATGCCGGCTTCGTCCAGCACATAAGCAATAGCTTTTTCAGGAAAGTCAGCATCATGTTTTTTACGTGTAAAGCGCTCTTCATGAGCCGCAGCCACAATAACGCCATCGCACAGTAAGGCGGCGGCGCTATCGTGATAGTACGCTGAAATCCCAAGTAAATATACGGGTTTTTCAAACATATACTTCTCTAAAATAAGGTATAAATAAAAGGAGCTACTGCAGAACCACTGGTAAACACTACCAAGGCACCAATAAGTAACAAAGCCATAATAAGGGGCAAAAGCCAAAACTTTTTACGGACTTTTAAAAAGCCCCATACATCTGATAAAAAATTCATACTAACCTCAAATCAATAAGGATGCGTTAAGTCATCCTTGCTATATGTATGTTCGCGCACCACAAATGCAGAGCCTTGTGTAGCTCTATAAGCCTTTCTTTGCATGCTGTCTTTGCCCATTATGCGGCGAACTAAGGATACAGGCATTAAAATAAGTCCATAAATGATGCTCAACAACACCTTGGACATAACAGTACCTATAATATGCGAAAAACCAAACCAAAACCGCGCAGGCCACACCATACTTGAAGGCCAAATCATGGCTAAAAGCACAATACCCATGCAGGTATAAACCAAGTATGTTTCGCGTACAAAAAACCAGATAAGCAAGCTTAAAAAAGCAAAGGCCAGCGCTGTATCACGACATTGAATTGGTGTTATCTTACTCTTTAACATAGTGCTCTCTTGTCAGAAACTTAGTGCTGACGCACTATTGTATTATAGTAGCTTTTTCAATAATCACATCTTCCACGGGCACATCTTCAAAGCGTCCCTGAGAACTGGTGCTCACTTTTGCAATTTTGTCTACCACATTTTGTCCTTTAATCACCTTGCCAAACACTGTGTAACCATAGCCTTCAACAGTAGGTGCGGTATAATTCAAAAAAGCATTGTTTTTTACATTAATGAAAAATTGTGCTGTGGCAGAGTTCGGATCACCGGTACGTGCCATGGCCACAGTATATTTATCATTTTCAAGACCATTGGCAGCTTCATTTTTAATGGGAGCCTCAGTGGGCTTGAGCTTTAAATGCGCATCCATGCCACCACCTTGTATCATAAAGTCTTTAATAACGCGGTGAAATATGGTACCATTATAATGTCCATTTTTTACATATTTTAAAAAATTTTCAACAGTTACAGGCGCTTTATTAGGGTCTAAGCGTAAAACTATGTCCCCCATATTAGTTTGCAATTTCACTGCCACACTGGCGGCCTGAGCATCAAAGGTAAAAGGATTTAGAAACAAAGAGGCAGCAATAATTATGCTTAATGCAAAAAAACGATACATTTTCATTGTATTCTCACTTCATCTAAAGGTTGGTACTACAAAATACTCCATGGGCAAACTTCACCACTAGCATGTGCTTTTTACAAAAGAGATCTAAAACAGCTCAGTGATGATGACACCTACACACAATATCGATGCAATAACTTTATGCAAAAAAAGGCACAAAGATTCTACACGGGTATTCTAACAAATATAGTTGCTCCTTCTTACTCGCTAAAAGCTCTCTTGCCAAGTAAAAAAAACAGTCGCATCTTGACCATGACTCCCTTACATGATAGTTAAAAGTGAATAAGCCTCCCTTATCTCTAAAAAATTATAGGTGGAATATGAAGAGTTACCTCGAGCAGTTTCAAAAGTACGTTTCTGACAGTGGCCTGAAAAATACCGCACAACGCGCTCGCATTGTAGAAATCTTTATGGGAACTACTGGACACCTCTCTACAGAAGAAATTTATGATATTGTGCGAAGCGTAGACTCTTCAGTAGGACAGTCTACCGTATATCGTACTATGAAACTTCTGTGCGAATCTGGCTTAGCTCATGAAGTGCATTTAGGTGATGGAGTAGTTCGCTACGAACCGCATCAAGAAGAGCACCATGACCACCTTGTCTGTGAAAAATGTGGAAAAACTGTGGAAATACTCAGTAAAAAAATGGAAAAAATGCAGGAAAGCATAGCCAAAAAACACGGTTTTACCCCCACTACCCATACCATGTGCTTGTATGGAATTTGTAGTGAATGCCGCAAAAAACGCGACAAATAAATAGCAACACTTAATAAAAAAAGCCCGCGTCATATATTTGCAAAAGATACTGAAGGTGACAAAACTCACCGGAGTTAATCTTGAGCAAAAAAGATGCGGGCTTATTCTTTTATATACGGTATCTTATTCTAAAATATACTTCATGGGGTTTACTGGTGCGCCGCCCACGCGTATTTCGTAATGTAAATGCGGCCCAGTGGTTCGGCCTGTCATACCCACAAGCCCCACTACATCGCCAC
>CAZBDD010000242.1:0-3374 GCA_964490475.1 uncultured Desulfovibrionaceae bacterium | reverse complement strand
GCGTAAGGCTTAGCCCGCCACATTTGGGAATGTGGTTGTAAAAAAGTACAGGCATTGGACTGTACGTGGGCAAAGTATGACGCAAGCTATAGGGTATTTGTTTAGCCATGGATTTTTTTACTCTTTGGGCATGATGTGGTGAAGCATGGCCACCAAGAAATACCGTTGTAATTTTTTTCTTTCAGCTTGTAAGCTGGTATCCGCTTTAGGATATTCTTGCAATACATCTGTGGTGACTATAGATGCCTTAGGTGCGGCATAGGCTAACATCTTTTCGTCCAAAATCAGACCCTTTTGCCATACAAAATCCTCATCGGCTGAGCGTATGGGGGTGAAGCCTTTAGTTTCATGGCGGTTTTTGGCTTTAACGGCTAAATCTTCCAAAGCTGTGTCCATATAGATTATATGGGCATCATCGATGGCAAGACGTGGTTCACGTGACATAAATACTTTAGAGCCGGCTTTTAAGGAAAGGTCTGTGCTGCTATGCTCTGGGTCGCCCCATGGGGGTACACCCATGAAGAGTTCAAAGGGAACATAAATGCCTGCTTGCATGAGAGATTGGCCCAGAGGGGAAATCTTGCCCATCCAGCATATGCGCCATTGATCTAGGGGATGGTCAAGTTTTTCACACAAATCTATGGTGAAAGCTGCTTCTGCCATGGCTTGCCAAGGCGCCGCATATTCGCTGACACCATTAAACCAAGCACAGCTGCTTTCATTGGTTAAAAGAGCCAATTGAATTTCAGTAAAACCGCAAGCTATGTGTAAAGCTTTGGGGTCTTGTTGGGGCACAAGATTTTCTAATTCTTCTGTTTCAATGTCGGCACAGTTATGAACTGTGTAAGGTAAAGACATATGGTCTAGCTCTTGAATAAATGCCTTGGTTTCATGCTGTGTTTTTTTACCAAGCCATACATGTATATCCACGTTGTCTAGGGCTTTTTGCCAAGATTGTATTTGTTCTTCCTTGGCCGCGCGGGTTTCTTGCAAAATTTGCCAAAAGGTGTTTTGCCCAAGCTGAAGAATTTGTAAGAATTTTTTTTGCATATATGCCCCTTCTATGTCATAAAAATTTGAATGATGTTACTTTACGATTTAAAAAAGGCGTATACCCAAAGGATAGGTAAATGCTCTCTTTTCAATCGACCGTCATTACTACGCTATCTTGCGCTATTGTGCAAGGTGTGTCTGATTCAAAATATATAAATACTTAAGGTTCACCCAGCTATGGGGATAGATTATGGAAACAACATATAAAAAAAATCATACCTCATGGAAAAGAAATTACCGCACCCTATGCCAAACGCAAAAAGGGGAGGTGGCTTTTCAGCTTGTATTGAGCGAAAGTGACTTGCGCGTTCTCACATGCAATGAAGAAAAAACATTACCCAGTCAGATGCTACAAACACTGGGTTCTTTGCGAGCAGATATTTTAAGCTGGAGCAGATTACATCCTGAATTTCGTACTTCCTTGGCGCCACTTCCCATACCAGAAAAAGCGCCGGAGATTATTATTCGTATGTGTCAGGCCGCAGTAAAAGCTCACGTTGGTCCCTTTGCTGCTGTGGCAGGCAGTGTGGCGCAAATGCTAGCAGAAAAGCATAGAAGCCCTAACATGATAGTAGAAAATGGCGGCGATGTTTTTATGTTTTCAGAAAAAGCTCGCGTGGTGGCTTTACTCGCAGATCCTCAAAGTGGTGCTAGTATGGGTTTGAAATTTGCAGCCAAGGCCTTTCCTTTGGCCTTGTGTGCTTCTTCTGCCACTATTGGACATTCCCTAAGCTTAGGACAGGGCGATTTGGCTGTAGTGCGGGCCAAGGATGCTGCTTTAGCCGATGCTGTAGCAACAGCTCTTGGCAATAGAGTGCGTTCAGCTGCCTCTGTACAAGATGCTCTGGCCTTTGGACAAAGCATTGCCGGTGTACAGGGGCTTTTTGTGCAATGTGATGCGGCTATAGGTGTTTGGGGTGATATGGAACTTGTGTCTTTGTAGTTATAAAACAATATGTTGGAAAAAAACTTTTCATAAAGTTAAAAAGATATTTCCCTTTTTTTCATTTTTAGATACTATTGCTTTGGTCAAAGTTTTTTGTGTTCACAATTTTACGTTCCTCGGAGGAGAGATGAAAAAGTTTTTAGCGCTCGTTTGTGTGTGTATGCTTTCTTTTGCCGGTGTTGCTATGGCTGGTGAGGTTAAAATTGGTTTGATGTGTCCTATGACAGGTAAATGGGCCTCTGAAGGGCAAGATATGAAAAATGTGGTTTCCATGCTTGTGGACGCCATCAATGCCAAAGGTGGTATCAATGGAGATACCATTAATTTAATTGTTGAAGATGATGCTGGTGACCCACGTAGTGCAGCCCTGGCAGCCCAAAAACTTGCTTCTGCAGGTGCTGTGGCCGTTATTGGAACCTATGGTTCTGCTGTAACCGAAGCTACACAAAATCTTTTAAACGAAGCCGAAGTAGTGCAAATTGCAACGGGTGCCACTTCTGTACGTTTAACAGAAAAAGGTTTAAAAAACTTTTTCCGCACATGCCCTCGTGACGATGCTCAAGGCGCAGCTGCAGCCGCTACCATTATGAAAGGTGGTTATAAAAGCGTAGCTTTGTTGCATGATAACTCTTCCTATGCCAAAGGTTTTGCAGAAGAAATTAAAGCTATCTTGGATAAAGAAGGCATTAAAATTGTTTTTTATGATGCATTAACTCCCGGTGAACGCGACTATAACGCTGTTTTGACCAAATTGCGTTCTGCCAATCCTGAAGTTGTTTTCTTTACAGGCTACTATCCTGAAGCCGGTCTTTTATTACGCCAAAAAAGCGAAATGGGTTGGAATGTTCCCTTCATGGGCGGCGACGCTTCTAATCACCAAGATTTAGTTAAGATTGCTGGTAATAAAGCTGCTAAAGACTACGTTTTCATTAGCCCACCCTTACCACAAGACTTAGACTCTAAAGAAGCTGCTCAATTCTTGGCTGACTATAAAGCTAAGTATAACACCATTCCTTTGTCCGTATACTCCATTCTTGCTGGCGATGCCTTTAAGGCTCTTGCCGCAGCTATAGAAGCTGGCAAAAAGACACCTGCTGATATCATGGCTTTCTTACCTACATTAAAAGGCCTTCCTGGTTTCTCTGGTGAAGTAGGCTTTAATGCAAAGGGTGACCGCGTTGGTGAATTCTATCGCGCTTACAAAGTAGATGATAAAGGTGCATTTATTTTACAACCTTTAAAATAAGCTTAGATTTTTGACCGTAAGGGAGTGGGGTTTGTCTCTACTCCCTTTTTTTTGCACAAAAAAAGGAGAGATTTTTATAAATCTCTCCTTTTTATACAACTAAAATACGTTATTCTAGCAAATCTTATT
>CAZBDD010000241.1:0-3388 GCA_964490475.1 uncultured Desulfovibrionaceae bacterium | reverse complement strand
ACTGTTTCTTCAATAACTTCGCAGGCAGAGCCCATGGCAATAATGACACGATCTGCTTCGGCATGCCCCACATAATCAAAGAGTTTATATTTACGGCCGGTGAGTTTGGCCACTTTTTTCATATTTTCCAAAACAATGCCGGGAATAGCATCGTAATGTAAGTTGGCGGCTTCTCTGTTTTGGAAATAAATGTCAGGATTTTGCGCGGTCCCACGAATGTGCGGATGCTCAGGGTTCATGGCATTGGCGCGAAACTCTTCTACTTTTTCCCAGTTTACGAGGGGAAGCATGTCTTCGTAATCAATGGTTTCGATTTTTTGTACTTCATGTGAGGTGCGGAAGCCATCAAAGAAGTGACAAAATGGCATGGAAGCATCAATGGCAGAAAGATGTGAGACCAAAGCCAAGTCCATACATTCTTGCACAGAAGCAGAAGCTAGCATGGAAAAACCTGTTTGGCGACAAGCCATAACGTCTTGATGGTCGCCGAAAATAGATAAAGCATGGGCTGCTAATGCACGGGCAGATACGTGAAAAACGGCTGGTAAAAGTTCACCAGCAATTTTATACATATTTGGCACCATAAGCAATAAACCTTGAGACGCGGTGAACGTAGTAGTAAGCGCACCAGCAGCCAGCGAACCGTGTACTGCACCAGCAGCACCTGCTTCTGATTGCATTTCGCGTACTACAAGTTTTTGCCCCATAAGGTTTTTGCGTCCGGCTGCGGCCCAATCGTCCGCCAATTCACCCATGACAGATGAGGGCGTAATTGGGTAAATAGCTGCGGTGTCGGAAAGGGCATAGGCAATATGCGCGGTGGCGGTATTGCCGTCCATGGTCTTCATCTTAGCCATAACACACTCCTTGATGTTGAGTAACATCGGTATATTTTTCTGTACGCAGAGCGTACTTGTATAAGAGTTTTTTATGAAAACTCTTTTGAAAAGACAAATGTAGCACAATAAAATGGCTATGTCATGCCTAAATTAAAAAGAGTTGTTCATTGAATAATCAGTCACTATCATAAAATTGATTGATTGAACAGTTTATTTTGTACCTATTTTTGTTTTGGAGCAAATATCTTTTTGCACACAGTCTTTGGTGTGTAATTTATTGATAAAATACAGTTTGTTTATCTGGTTCAGGGAAGGCAAAATTTTATTTTCTTGCTATTTGTGCAAATATGTTTACTTTGAACGAGCTCTAAGGAGTAAAAATACCTTTTGGAGGCGAGTATGCCCATAAAAAATGATGATACTGTGCAAGTGCATTATACAGGAACTTTAGACGACGGCACTGTTTTTGATTCTTCTTTAGAACGTGAGCCCCTAGAATTTACCATGGGAAAACAAATGCTTATTGCCGGTTTCGAAAAGGCCGTCATGGGCAAAGAAGTTGGCGATAAAGTAACGGCAACTATTGCTCCTGAAGAAGCCTATGGAGAACTGGACGAAGAACTTATTTTCACTGTACCACGCTCTGAAGTGCCTGAGCACATTGTGCCTGAAGTGGGCATGCAATTGTCGCTTTCTAACGAAGAAGGCGGTATGAATGTGGATATCTGCGAAGTAACCGACGAATATGTTTCGCTCAATGCTAATCATCCTTTGGCCGGTAAAACATTGACTTTTGAAATTGAAATTATTGCTATAAAGTAAGGCCGTAACGCCGAAGTATAGCAGCCTGTTGAAAATAGGTACAGTGTAAGAAATATGTCTTACGGAATACGGTGCCTATTTTCAACAAGCTGTGCGTAAATTTTCAAATGGATTGAAGCTGTCTTGTTTGCGCAGACGAGATTCTCTAGGGCTTTATGCCATTAACTCGTTGTACCCTTCCCATAGTATCCACAATAAGAAAGCTTTCTTGCTCAATACGCAGTTCTACAGCATTGCCTAAGTAAAAACTTTCTAATCCAAAATAGCTCTTTTTATTTTTGGCATAAAAAACCATAATATCCCAATGTACGGTTTCGTCATTCAAATTCACGGTGATGGACTGGCCGTAATTCATAGGTGTTTTTAGATAGTTAGGGCCAATGTCTTGGGATAAAGTATCGGTAAAAAACATCATAACCAAGGGGCGTGGACTGAGCGATGTAACTTTAAGCGTTTTGGCAAAAGCGGCATTACTAAAAAATCCACAACAAATAAAAAAGGCGCATAGACTTAAAAGATATTTTTTCATGGTTTTCCTCTGTTTTATACTGGTTATATGACATGCTATCTGTGACATAAAGCCCCGTAGGGGCAAAAATCGCAATGCTTGCCCTGCCTTGGTAAAAATTCTGTGGCGCTGTGCATATGTTGTACAACAAAAGTCAGCAAAGGCGCAATGCGGTTATGTATGAAATCTTCACGGTCAGGCATATCTCCAAAAAGGTATTCTTCTTTGCCACTGCCGCCAAACTCTACCCATGCGGCATCTAATACACGTTCGTTGTGGGTGCTGGCGCACATATGTATATAGCTTGGTAGCTGTAAGGAGACAAAAGCATCTGCCACCATGCCTAAAACTTCTTGTGTATTATCCGCCGTGGGGGTCCATAATTGTATGCCTTCCCACAAATCCATATTTAGCCAAGCTTTGGGGTTGTTTTTGCGTAAGGTTCCTGTCTTATAATCAAGTACTACTAAACCCTTTTGATGTCCTTTTATAGCATCAGTATGACAACGCCTGTCCACTCTGTCTACTCTGCCGCTCAAAGAAAATATTTCGTTATTAAGACCTTGTATGGGGGCTGTGAGCTTTTTTTCCAAAGCCACAATATGTGTGCTCCCTGTTTTTATTTGTTGGGCTTGCGCCTCTAGAAAGCGTTGTAAACGCACAGGGGCTGCCATGCGTAAAAGTATAAGGCTTGGAGGTGGCAAACTCTGTTTTAGTTCACTACTTTCTAAAAGCGTTTCAAAAAGAACAGTAATATCTTGTAAACGTAGATCTGCCAGCAATAAATCTTTGCCTTTCCACGGTTTATACGCTTGATAAAGCACTTGGTGTAAAAGGTCGCCCACTCCCGCGGAGTCGTCCCCTTCGTTGACCATGTCTAAGGGGCGTAGTTTATAGATGTTTTCAAAAATAAAACGCTGCGGACATTGTATATAGCTGTCGAGCTTGGTGGGAGAAATACCATGGGTAAGCATTTTTGTAATGCTTTGTTGTATTTCGGGTGTGTTTGTAATTCTTTGCACTTCTTTTTGCACAGGGTGCACAGGGCTTGCCAATGTACGCAGTGGGGCCATGTTATGTTCGATAAGGTGCCCTAGATTTTGCTCCTCTTCCCAAAGGAAGGTATCTACAAAACGACTGCGTATTTTCTTATCATCAAAAAGCCCAGAACTTTGCATACCTTCTTGCCAATAAAAATGCACTTCTTTAGCAGAAGCTA
>CAZBDD010000240.1:0-3408 GCA_964490475.1 uncultured Desulfovibrionaceae bacterium | reverse complement strand
TTTGAAGTAAGTCTTGATGCAAGCATAAGTTTACCACATGACATAAAGCTTTCCCCTTTTGTTAGCTACGGTGGTAAATATTTTCAGGGTCCTGGAACTTATCTTGAAACAGAGTACCGTAATGATTATAAAATCAGTGCCGGTGTGACACTTGATATTCCCCTCAATGAAGAAGTTAGCTTAGAGCTAGGCTATAAATATGCCTATAATGAATCAAACAGTAATTTATATGACTATGACCAACACATTGTAAACATGGGCTTTGTCTGGAAATTTTAAGCACGTAGTCACGAAGAGCACTCTGTCTTATTTTCTTTTATTGCTTTGAGCTGCAGGGTGGGCTTTATCATATACACGTACCAGATGTTCAAGAGTGAGATTTGTATACCGCTGAGTGGTGGAAAGTTTACTATGCCCCAGCAACTCTTGCACTGTGCGTAAATCAGCCCCTGCTTCCAAAAGATGCGTAGCGAAACTATGGCGCAAGCTGTGCGCTGATATGGTTCCATTTAGGCCAGCTTTCACGCATAAATCTTGTATAATTCTATGAGCTTGACGTCTATCAAGACGTTTGCCTCTTGCCCCCACAAAAAGCGCTTTTTCTTGCACCTGAGCAATGGAAGCCCGCAACTCCAACCAATGCTGCAAAGACTCTTGCGCAGCCTCAGTAATTGGCACAAGACGCTCTTTTCTGCCCTTACCTAAAATACGTAAAAAACCTTGGCGCAAATCTAATTGTGTTATATCAATATCAAGAGCTTCAGAAATTCGTAAGCCACAACCGTATAGTAACTCTGCCAAAGCTAAGTCGCGCACATGAAGTGCTGTAAAAGAAACATCTTTTGAGGGAGTAAGTAAGGCGAAAGTTTGATCTACATTAAGAACTTGAGGATGTTTTTGCTCTTGCTTAGGGTTGCGCAAACCGGCCATCGGGTTTGTTTCTGCTATTCCCATACGCACCTGATATAAAAAAAAAGCTCGTATGGACGAAAGTTTACGTGCCATAGAGCTTTTAGAAATACCTTGCCTATGCAAAAAAGCTATATATTTTCTTAAATGCTGCTTATCAATTGTATTTACCTTTTCAAGAGTTACATTATCTTGCTGTAAAAAAATTTCCAATTGATCTAAGTCTTTAGCATATGCCGTTAGAGTTGCTTGTGCATACCCCTTTTGCACTTCAAGCCAAAACAAAAATGCTTGAACTTGTGTCATGAAATTTAATCAACGCGCCTATCAAAGATAAAACAAGAGCCATCGGTGGCCTTACATACTTTTTTTACTTGTCCTACAGCTTGAGAAACTTCCCCATAATGGGTAAAACGCGCTTCAGTATTGACAGTAATAGAAATAGAAATACTCATAAACGGAAAGCGATGTAAGTTTCCTACTCTATCCTTAGAGATAATTCCCTGATTGATTCTGTCTTCTGAGTCATAAAAGTTGGGAATAATTTCATCATAAGCAGCAACAAGATTTTTACAAGTTTCTTCCATAATCTCAGCAGGCAAAATAAAGAAGAAGTCATCTCCACCAATATGCCCCAAAAACTTATATTCTGCAGAAGAGTTCATAACAGTAGACACAAGCAAGCGTGCTGTTACTAAGAGCGCTTCATCACCGCGCGAAAAGCCATATTTGTCATTAAAGGCTTTAAAGTTATCAATATCAAGATAGGCCGCAGCAAAATTAGCTTTTTCCCTAATGTATTTTTCCACCATTTGCATAATGGAAGCATTGCCGGGCAAACGCGTCAAGGGATTAGCATCAAGGGTACAAGAAGAACGCTGCAAAGCTAGTTCAAAACGCGTACGCATTTCTGAACCACTAGAAGGGAGAATTATAAAATCATCTACATCACTTAATTTTCCGCGAAATTCTGTACGCAAACAATCTGCACCCATAATAAGCACAGTACACACTTGTCTATACACATTTTCTGCTTTAACAAGTTGAATGATTTCTGGACCGGAAAGATCGTTACTCACCTCACCACAAATAAGCATATGCGGTGGGTCATTAAAAAGTCTTTCTAACAAGGCTCTACCGCTACTAAAAATTTCCCATTGGATGTCTTCTTGAGGCCAAAGTCCCTGCAAGCTATCGCAAAGCTCAGAATCTATAGATAGCAAATAAATACTAGGCTTACACCCAACAATAGTAGCAAAGTCAAATGGTTCCATATTTTACCTTCCAAAGACAGGGAATTGCGCTTGTTTTTGAAATTCGATGCCAATTTTATCTACTAATTCATGTAAATCATTCTGATCAAAGTTCAAATGTTTTAAAACTAAAGGATTTATTTCAGAGACATTGCAATCTCCGGCTGACCCCATTTCAAAAAGTCTCGCAAAAAAATCCGCCAAATGTACTACGGAAGCCAGGGTTTTATAATTTTCAGCTTTCATGGGCTCATGGTGATGCACCATGGCCGCTGTGATGCCCGTGGGTAAATTCCAACTTTGAGCAACCCAGCCATTCACCCTTGTATGTCCAAAACCCAAGATAAGCTTCTCTGCTTCGAAAGAGGTAATGTCTTCAATTTGTATTAATTGGTTTATATCACGCATGGCATCAGGGAGCTGTATACTAATAATAACTTTTCCAAAGTCGTGCAACAAACCAGAAAGAATATACTCATCTTCTTCTTTTACCTTAAGATGTTTAGCAAGTACCTTACTGGCAGTAGAACAAGCCATGGAATGCTGCCAAAGCCCTTTCATATGCTTAGAAACTATTTCAAAAATCACAGTAGAAATCAAAAGGCCATGTACTGCATTGACCCCTAGCAAAATTAAAGCATTATGAATAGAGACAATACGCCTTGGAAAACCATAAACAGGGGAATTTACAAGTTTAAGCACTTTTGCGGCAATACTCTGATCTTGGCTAATAAGTTCTGCAACTTTAGTCAAGTTTGTCCTATTGCCGTCCATAAGTGCAGTTATTTTTTGCAAAGCAATAGGCAACGTAGGTATGCTTTTTGCCGCAAGCACCTGCCCCTTATAATTAGTCGTTAAATCGTCTGGATTACTCATAACCTACTAACAACCCTATTGTGCCCTATCGTAGAAATGTTTTTTCATAAAAGCTTCGATGGTTCGCATAAATATGCTTTGCTGTTGATTACGAAAAAGATGTGAAATTCTCTGTAAACGCTCTACAGAATCATAACTTTGTGGAGCACCCGGTACAGGAGACCCCAACACATGTAAAGTATAAATACCCAATGACTGACACTGAGAAATAGTTTTCGCTGTTATAGCCACACCTGCTTCTGCAATAACATCACCGCCGGCATTGCGAAGTCTACACCCTAAAATCATTCCAGGCTGAGCCTGTTCAATCTGAATCTCTTGCATAAAACTAATCTTTTTTGAAATGTTAGCCCATAATAATTTGTTAAGA
>CAZBDD010000239.1:0-3408 GCA_964490475.1 uncultured Desulfovibrionaceae bacterium | reverse complement strand
AGTAGTTTACCTTTTTCAACAGCCTGTTAGTATTCAATACCGCGCGTTGCCCCTACGCCTTGCTGCCATGGATGCTTTACTTCTTCCATATGTGTTACTAAATCTGCCATATCTACGAGCCATGGCGGGGCACCGCGTCCTGAAAGCACCACGTGTACATGTTCAATCGCGGCTTTTGCCACAAAAGCTGTAAGCTCTTCTTGCGTAAGTAGGTTTGCTTTTAGAGCATATAAGCTTTCATCTAGAATGAACATATCAAACTTGGACAAGCGCGCTTCTACCCAAGCAAGGGTGGACAAAGCAGCTTCACGATGTATTGCTCTATCTTCCTCTCGGCGAAAAAAACCCTTGCCACCCACATAAAAAGATTCGCCCAATAAAGAACGTAACATTTTTTGCTCGCCGGCTTTTTCATCTTTTTTCATATACTGCACAAAAGCCACACGCATATTTTGCCCTATAGCGCGAATAGCTTGTCCCACGCAAGCAGAGGTTTTCCCCTTGCCATTGCCGGTATAGATAAGCAACATTTACCAAATGCCCTCAATTTTACGTTTGCACTTGGGACAGCAGCCTTTTTTAAGCCCATTCTTGCTTAAAAAACCTTCACGCACAATACATGTGGCACCGCAATCGGGGCAAAGTGTTGCAGCACCGGCAAGACTGTTCACATTACCAATGTAAACATAATATAAACCCTCTTCTCGGCCAATATTTCGCGCTTTTTCCAATCTATCCTGCGGTGTGGCAGGTACATTTTGCATTTTGTACGCCCCTTGAAAGCGACTAATATGCCAAGGTACATGCGGGCCCAGTTCCTCTTTAATAAAGCGCGCCATGTCACGTAATTCTTCTTCACTGTCATTAAAATTGGGGATGAGCAATGTGGTTATCTCTACCCACCAGCCCATATTCACCATATACTTCAAATTATCAAGCACCGGCGCCAATTTTGCCTTACACACTATATTATAAAATTTTTCACGCATGGATTTTAAATCCACATTGGCCGCAGTGATTTTATGATATAAAGACGAAAGGCATTCTGGCGATTGATAGCCATTGGTCACCAAAATACTATCCAAATCTTGTATGCCTGCCCGCGAAGCCACTTCGTTCATAAGTTCAAAAAAAATGGTGGGTTCGTTGTACGTATAAGAGATGCTTTTTGCTTTATACTTCAAAGCCTGATTTATTAAAATATCAGCATTGGTAGCTTTTCCCGGTAAAGTGCCGCTATCAATGGGGGCACGTGAAATATTATAGTTCTGACAAAAAGAACAAGCAAAGTTACACCCTGCTGTACCAAATGAGAAGGTTTTTGAGCCAGGTTTATAATGGTACAAGGGCTTTTTCTCCACAGGGTCAAGCCCCACAGAAGCGACTTTTTGCAACACAAGCGACTCTAAGGCTCCGTTCCTATTCCCCCGCACGCCACAAATTCCCCTTTTACCAACACCAATGATGCACCTATGCTGACAAAGTGTACACTGTACTTTTTTGCCCGTGGCTTTACGCCATAGCAAAGTTGCCGACATTTTACGCCACCTCGCTTATGACAACACATGCAACGAGATTACCCTTGCGTGCAGTGCTTACTAGGACATATGAAGTTTCAGATTTATCAAAAGAGGCTGTACAAAGTTTACCACTCTCTTTCTCAAAAAAATTAAGTAAAGGCCCATAGGAGGGAACCCCGCCTTGGGGAGGTCTTTGCGTATCTTGCGGCAATGGCCCTACAGGAATTCCAGGATGTACAGGAAAAACAGGATGCCCCGGAGGATTATGTCCACCGGGATACTGTGGCATTACTTGTGGATAAACTATAATTGGCATATTTTGTGGTCCATACACAGAAGTTTCTGGAGTTTTTTTCCCCGGCCGCACTACAGTAATGCGATCACCCGTTTCAGGATCTTTCCAAATATGCACTGTTCCTTGGCTAGGGTCATTGTCCGGATTTGTGCCATACACCTTGTCTTTCCTTTGCGCAAGGGCTTGCACCTCTGGCATTAAAAAAACACCTACACAGCTAAGAATGAGGAATACTGTAACAAATCCAAATTTACGCATAAAATTTTCCTTTTGTACAATTTATATTTTATAATAAAACATAAATGTTACATATAAATCAATTCTAAATATAAAAAATTTCCAAGAAAAGTCGCTTGGGTATTTTCAATAAATTTGTTATTATCCTATATTATAACTTTTCACAAGGAGCTAAACATGTCCTCAGGGCGCGCAAAAGCTTATGTCGATGCAGGCGTAGACATTCATGCTGGTAATGAGCTTGTCTCTCGTATTAAAAAATCTGTAGCAAAAACTACAACTCGTGGTGTCATCTCCGATATTGGAGGTTTTGGCGGCCTTTTCCGTCCTGATTTAGCAGGCATGGAAGACCCTGTACTTGTTTCTTCCACCGATGGCGTGGGAACCAAGCTTAAATTGGCTTTTGCCTTTGACAAGCATGATACAGTGGGAATAGATCTTGTTGCCATGAGTGTTAACGACATATTAGTGCAAGGGGCAAAGCCACTTTTTTTCCTTGATTATTTTGCAACAGGTCACCTTGATGTAGATAAAGCCCAAAAAGTTATTGAAGGCATTGCCGAAGGCTGTAAACAAGCACAATGTGCTTTACTTGGCGGAGAAACAGCCGAGATGCCTAGCATGTATGCCGACGGTGAATATGACTTAGCTGGCTTTTGTGTAGGTCTTGTGGATAATAATAAAATCATTGATGGCAGTGACATACGCATAGGACATAAAATCATTGGCATTGCCTCTTCCGGTTTGCATTCCAATGGATACTCTTTAGCGCGTAAAATTTTTGACCAAAGCGGCCTTTCAAAAGATGACATATTTCCCGGTACAGATAAAACCTGTGCAGAAGTTTTGCTAGCCCCCACCATCATCTATGTAGATATCATCAAACATCTTTTACGTGATGCCCCTATAGCTGGCATGGTGCATATTACCGGTGGCGGTTTTTACGACAATATTCCACGAATTCTTCCACAGCAAGTACAAGTGAGCATCAACTTTAGCTCATGGGATATGCCCCCCGTATTTACGTGGCTTAAAGAAGAAGGGAAACTTACATGGCCTGAAATGCTACAAATATTCAACTGTGGCATTGGCTATGTGCTTGTGGTGCCAGAAGAAAATAGCGAAGAAATTTTACAGCGTGTCAAGGCTATGGATATAGGCGCTTGGATTATCGGTACCGTTGAAAAACGTAGCGATGCAGAAAACGAAGCCGTTAATATGATTTTTGACGAATAAATAATTCTACAAATAGAACTAAAAAAAGGAGAGCAGATGTTCTCCTTTTTTTAGTATTTATTTACTTCTTGAGGGGGGAAGGGGCACTTTTGCTAGCGCCAAAAAGCTGCCCCTTCCCCC
>CAZBDD010000238.1:0-3425 GCA_964490475.1 uncultured Desulfovibrionaceae bacterium | reverse complement strand
GCGGAACTTTTGAGCAGCCCATTATTATAGCTGTTGTCATAACGTTTTAAGCAAAAAGAGGCTTGTGTACTTTACTTTTTGAGTTCTCATAAAAAATAGGAGACACTGATTAAATGCCTTTTCGTCCTCTACCTGCGTTAAACTCATATTACTAAGACTGCATGTATGTCTCTATACTATGTACCCTTAGCAAAATTCGTTTTCCTTGTTAGAGAACAAAAAATCTACTAAATCTGCGTTTTCAATAATCTATAGATTAACATTCAACACCATTTTTAAAGTTTTTTCAATCTATTTCTATAAAACTGTCAGGAGGAAGCCGTGCGTTTTTATAGTATTATTGTAGCTTTTTGTGTTTGCATATTTTTTCCCACATTTGCCCTTAGTGAAAGTTTACATGAAGCCGTAAAGAAAGGGAATATTGAAAGTGTGAAACTTTTGTTAGATACAGGAGCGGATGTCAACGCTATTGGCGATAAAGATTGGACTCCCTTAATGTTTGCAGTCTTAATTAACAATGAAAAAATTGTGAATTTATTGCTTGAAAAAGGTGCCGATGTCAATGGCTTTGGCAATAACACGTGGACGCCCTTGATGCTTGCGGTGAGAAATAAAGCTGACAACATCGTTGCAGTATTGTTGGATAAGGGAGCAGATGCCAATAGAAAAAATGCTTTTGATAACACAGCCCTTATTATTGCGACGCAAAATGGAGATGACAGCATAGTCAAATTGCTGTTGGAAAAAGGGGCAAATACAGGTTTTAAAAGTTGGTGGATGGGCAAAGAAGCCTTTTTGCATGCAGCATCATTTGGCTATGACAAAATTATTCAATTATTGCTAGAGAAAGGGGCAAATATAAACACAACAGACTATTGGGGCAATACAGCTCTCATGTATGCCGCGCCAAATGGCCATGAACAGACTGTTCGTTTATTGCTTGAAAATGGGATGAATATAAAAGCAACGAACGAAAGTGGATGGACAGCGCTTATGCAGACTGCATCAGCTGGGCAAGAGCAAATGGTTCGCTTGTTGCTGGAAAAAGGGTCGGATAGAAATGAAAAAACGAAGGATGGTTGGACACCTTTTTTGTTTGCCGTTAAGAAAGGTCACGCAAAAGTAGCCGAAATATTGTTCACTCCTGATATTAATCTCAATAAGATAACCCCCCTTCGTCGTGTAGCTGCTTCCGATACACCTCTCACCTATGCTAGTGCTGAGGGTCATGTAGATGTAGTTAAGTTTTTATTAGAGAAGAAGGCAGATATCACAATAAAAAACTCTAATAACGAGACAGCTTTTATGGCGGCTATGTCTAATGGACATGAAGATATTGCCCACATGGTGTGGGATGAAAAGTTAGATATTGATGAAAGATGCAATGTTTTTACTTATTCAGCCCTTATGAGCGCAGCTTGGAAAGGTAATGATAATCTCGTTAGATTTTGTTTAGACAAAGGTGCTAATATTAATATACGACAAGATGGGAGTGGGCGCACTGCTCTTATGTTGGCTCTATTAGAGGGGCATGCAAAGGCTGCCAAGATATTGCTTGATAAAGGGGCAGATGTACACTTTGAAACAGATAATGGTGAAACAGCGCTTTTTTTTGCTCCTATTTGTAAGGACATAGAAATTTTACAATTACTTCTCGATAAAGGTTTAGATGTAAATAAAAAAGACAAAAATGGACGTACAGCCCTTTTCATTGCGAGTGCTCAATCAAATGAGGCTGTTGTACAATTTCTACTCGATAAGGGGGCAGATATCAATGTTATTGACAGTGATGGCAAAACTCTTTTGATGTCAGCGCTAGAAGCTAAGCAAGAGGGTATAGCGCGTATACTTATCAACAGTGGGGTAGATATACATTTAAAAACAAAAAATAATGAGACAGCCCTTATGTTTGCATCAGGTAAAGGGTTTGACAGCATAGTCCGCTTATTGTTGGAAAATAAAGCTGATATAAATTTGAGAAGTATTTATGGCACAACTGCTCTCACGCTTGCTGCGGAGAGAGGATTATATAGCACTGTCAGTTTATTATTAGAAAATAAGGCAGACATCTCTTTGAAAGATGATGGTGGTAACAGTGCATTTTTGCTTGCAACCAAAAGTTCATATTCTTCAATTGATAAAACCCGTCTCAAAATTCTGCAACTTTTGTTAGACAAAGGAGCGGATGTCAATGAGCAAAATTTAAGAGGGAAGAGTGCTCTTTCTATGGCGGCACCACTCAAACCTCTTGAAATTACTAAGTTCTTGCTAGAGAAAGGCGCTGATATTAATATGAAAAATAATAAGGGTAAAACAGCCCTCATGTTTGCAGCTGAGTATGGAAAAAGAGATGTCGTTCAATTGCTGTTAGACAGAGGGGCGGATATCAACGCGAAAACTCAAAATGGACAGACAGCTCTTCAATTTGCCACTAAGGAGGGGTATTTTGGTATTGTGAAAATACTCGAAAACAAGAAATGATTATTTTCCCCATGCACTCTTGCAAGCAATCTCATTGTCAAGACCGCGGCAGGCATCACTCATAAAGTTTAACAGGCTGTTGAAAAACAGCAATCTGCGTCGTCAGCATAAAAAAGCCAAACTGCTTATGTATGTCTAATACACTGCGCATCTTGACTTTTTTTGCTTCCTCGCAGCTCACTATTTTTGAACAGCCTGCCTAAAATCGACTTTTGCAACAGGCTGTTAAAGACCAACATATATTTTTCAAATAAATTTTGAGCATGAATGTTCAATAAAAGTTAGTATTTCTGTGTAATTACACAGTGTTTTATGTTTTACATTAATCATATTATTTTTGTGCATGTAAAAATTGTATGTAATGTTTTCCCCATTCTTCAAGAGAAAAGAGCACTGTCTTAAATTGTTCTCCTACTGTGCTTAAGAAATATTCTACGCGCGGCGGCACTTGTTCGTACTCCTTACGTATAA
The DNA here is from genome assembly GCA_964490475.1 of uncultured Desulfovibrionaceae bacterium. Lineage (GTDB taxonomy): Bacteria > Desulfobacterota > Desulfovibrionia > Desulfovibrionales > Desulfovibrionaceae > CAYJAD01. The sequence goes on along the minus strand of CAZBDD010000238.1, from coordinate 473 downwards.
TAAGCCCTTCTTTTTCTAAAGACTTCAATTGTCGAGAGAGCGTTGTGTGTGTCATTTCTTCTGGCATGCGCCGTAAAAGCTCGTTAAAGCGAATGGGGCCGTCGGATAACACATACAAAATGTATATGGACCATTTTCCGCTGAGTAATTTTTGTGTAGTAACAAAGGGGCATAGACCAAACAACTCTTTTTTTTCCATAAGATTTCTCCTCATACTAGCCTTTCTGATAGCAGTATCATAAAAGAGCGTACTTGTTATTTTGTTTGTACAAAGTATATAGTATGCGTATATTTGTAAAGAGCTGTGTATACAGTAAATAACTAAGCTATGGGAGAAGTTATGGATATTAAAACAATTTTTGATTTGTTTAAAAATGTGGGATGTCTTACCTTCGCAACAATTAATGAGGGCTATCCTGAAACACGAATTGTGGATTTACTTACTTATGACCATGAAGGAATTTATTTTTTCA
>CAZBDD010000237.1:0-3434 GCA_964490475.1 uncultured Desulfovibrionaceae bacterium | reverse complement strand
ACATTATAAAAACAAGAGCTACAGTACAGATAAACTCAGAAAGGGCATAATCATCGAAGGAAATTTTAAAAATACCGTTTTCGCCCACAAGCATACCTAAGGCAACAAAGGCTAGCAAAACTGGCATTCCCAATTTATGAGTAAATCTACTTATAAGTGCGCACAGCAAAATTACACCTGATGCAAGAAGTAAGCTATCCATATATCTCCTTAATTTTAAATATTCACAGGCTACACGCTTTCTCAGCAGCTACTCATCTTTTAATAAGCTTACCATCCGCATCATATTTTTTCACTTCGATAATATTTCCTAAAGAATCATAAACAAAAGAAGCAGTGGCACAGCCAAAAGTACTCATAATGGCCTTGCCATCCATGCCTACAAAAGCCACTTGAGTTTTATTACCTCGTGCATCATACTCCATAATAATTTTGGCAAAATTAAGCGTGCTAAGAGTAGGTTGCCCATCAAGGCCATACACCGCCATTTCTGAGAGATTTCCTTTATCATCATATTTCATAGAAATTTTAGCAAAACCTTGCACCAAAATACCCTTTCCGTCTAGCCCCCCATAGGATTGCTCGATGATATTCCCTTTAAGATCATATTTTGTCTGAATTTTTGCAAAATTGCTATTACTCAATATGGCTTTACCATCAAGGCCAAAATACGCCTCTTCCCTTACTCTATTTTGCGCATCATATTGTTTTCTTTTTGTAGCATAGCCATCAGCAATTAAAACGGGCTCTCCATCGAGGCCAAAATACGATTCTTCAATTTCATTGCCACGCTCATCAAACTTGTGTTTTGTTTTAGCAAAACCAGAAGCATTTAAAAAAAGATTGTAATTGGCATCTAAAAAATGCATTTCTATGGCATGCCCCTGCGAATCCAATACAGCTTTTATAACAGCATACACTTCTCCGTCTGCCCCTATAAGCTGCATTTCAGATATTTTTCCTTTTGGGGTATATTTTATTACTATTTTTGCATAGCCTTCTGCTTGTTTTATTAGATTTCCTGTAATATCTAGGAAGCGTACACTTTCTATCAAGCCTTCTTTTGTATACTCAAACGCAATACTACTCGTACCATTTTTAATATACATGGGCTTACCATCAGCACCCATAAATGTTTTTTTAACAATGGCATTATGCTCATTTCTTTCAAAAAGATACCCATACACACCATTGACATCACTGGTAATATCCCCTTCCCAAACAGAAGACATAAAAGAAACTTTTGTTGCAAAACCTGAAGCATCATATTCATATAAAAAGCGTATAATAGCACTTTTCTTTTCTGACACATCGTAATCTTTTCTCTTATTTATTAAATTTTCCATGTTTGCAGGCATAGCCAAGGGAGAATTATTATCTATTGCTCTGGAAGGCTTAAAATCTAAAGCCTTTCTATCTTGTGTCCATACAAAATAAAGTAATTCTTCGCCATGTTCATTGAAATATTGCACAGTTTTAGGGCGTTCATTAGAATCATAATCGCTAAAAAGAGCCTTACTGGGTCTTTCTTCCCAATAAGCTGCATGTTTTTGCAACTTTCCGTCGCCATTCAATGCCGCCCACTCTTGAAGTTTACCCCCCACATAAACAAAGCGATAAAAATGTTCTCTTTTGTTAGCCGTGGCTTTATCCAAGGGGAAAATGCCTTCAGGAACTCCAAATTTTTCAACAAAGTCAGTATAGTAATAAACTTTTTCACGATAATTGGCATCATAATACCAAAATCCTAGAGCCATACAAAAGCACACAAAAGCGCTATTAATCAAGGTACGCCGACGTGCGCGTATATGATGGCGCCGCTTAAGGCTGTCATACCGTATGCCAAGCAATACAGCTAAAATTTTAAGTAAGGCATTATTAGCGGCAGTATCAAGGCCAAAACGGCGTAATACTGGGCGCATGGACGATGTTGCATTGGCATTTTCATGTATAGATATGCCCAGCGGTTTATCTTCCAGATTATTTAAAGCAGGTGGGTAGCATTGTATAGAAGGATCATCACTTTCAGGATTCCCTTCTATAATCAAAGGAATTATGCGATTCCCCCTACCCATTTTTTGAAATTCTTCAATCTCTTCATTAACTTCATGCTTTCCTGCTTCATCAGGTCGCGCGCTAGAGGGAGAACAAATGACAATTAAAAACTTCGATTGCTGTAATTCGTGCTTAAGAGAACAACTTAACCCGCCTTGTGAAGCCATATCTGTACTATTTCTAAAAATAGGGCGAACAAATTTAGGAATGTCATTTTGTGATTTTTCGTGACGCAAGGCCGTGGGTAAACGATAATTTTCTATCTTTTTTTGTACCCATTCTCCCCACTCTTTATCTTTTCGCGAATAGCTAATAAAAGCATAATAGCGATAATTATTATTTTCAGCACTAGACTTTAGTGTATCTGACATAAATGGCTCCTAATAAATACTTTTCATAAACTTTTTGCGCATCCTATGAAAAAAATTGTTCTATTGTCAAGAAAAGCACTGTTTTCAATTTTTTCCGGCAACATAGTAAGAGGTCTGCACAATGAATTGTGCAGAACAGAGTGTTGACAAAGTCAACACGACCGATAAATCAAGAGCAGGCGCAATTCACTTGCGCCGTTAAACGATTGATTTTCGTGCCTTTCCGCTTGGCAGCTTTGCTGACAATAGCGGCGCAAAGCCCACGAGGAGGGCTTTGTCATCAAACTGGTCTGCACAATGAACTGTGCAGGAGTCTTTTGGAGCTTTACCTCGACAAGCATAGCATTTAAGATTATTCTAATTCTCGTAATAGTATGTTTTTTAGTAAACACATAATTTTATAAAAACTCATTAAATCTATAAAAATACCTATGCACATTCTCATAACTGGAGCCACCGGCTTTTTAGGCCAAAGAATTGTAAAGCATCTGACATCCTTAGGACATGTAGTACATATTTTAGGTCGAAACACTGAGCAGTTACAACGTAGGGCACAACAATTTTCTGTGGCATATACCACCTATGATATTAACAAAGACAATCCTGATAACATAATTTTACCACATACCATTGATAAAGTATTGCATCTGGCTTGGGGTAGGCTTAATCAATACAATGATACACTACACAGCACCCTTTACCCACGTAACCATCTTGACTTTCTAAACCTTCTTCGTAACAAAGGGGTGAAAGATTTTACTGTTGCTGGTACATCCTTAGAATATGGTATGCAAGAAGGTAAGCTTTCGGAAAACATGCATTGCGCACCTATTACTGAATACGGCAAAGGAAAATTTGCCTTATATCAAGATTTTTCTAAAATATGTTCACGTGAAAAACTTTCCTTACGCTGGCTACGCCTTTTTTATATGTACGCTGATGACCAACCAGAGAAAACACTTTGGGGACAATTATTACAGGCACATAATACGCAGGCCAAAGAATTCA
>CAZBDD010000236.1:0-3436 GCA_964490475.1 uncultured Desulfovibrionaceae bacterium | reverse complement strand
GCCACGATATCTAAATAAGGATCGGGGCTAAAAATACAAAGAGAAAAAAGGGTGATTATGGCGCCGCTAAGGGCAATGGACCAAGCATTAATTAAGCGCCATTCCTTAGGGTCAGGAATATTAACCCCATCACTTACGACAATACGAATATTACCATGCTCTTCTGTGCTTGGTGTGGTGTTTGTTTTTTTTGGCATAGCATTCCTATAAAAACCCAAGAGCCAAAGGCTCTTGGGTTGCATTTTTTACTTGTGGCAGTAGCTTATTCAGCGCCCATCCATTTAATTTTTAATTCTTTTTCAATGCCTTTTTCTTTTACGCGCTTAATGCCTTCGTTTAAGATTTTGGCAATTTCTTCTTGGCCTTTTTTCATGGTAAAGCCATAGTATTCTACGTCAGGGGTTTCTAAAACAACTTTAAATTTGTTGCTAAAGTCTTCACGCTTGTTAGCATAATATTTTACCACTGGTGCATCGGCCATGATGGCGTCAATGCGACCATTGAGCATATCTTGTGCGGCAAGGCCTACATCTTCATATTCTTTAATAATAGCACCTACATTGGCTTTTTCGGTAACAAAAATACCGGTAGTACCAATTTGACCGCCTACTTTCTTGCCTTTAAGATCGGCTAAAGTTTTGATGTCAGAACCCACTGGAACCATAAGAGCTTGGTGAATTTCACAGTAAGGATCGCTAAATAAAAATTGCTTTTGACGCTCAGGGGTAATGGTTACAGAAGAAGCCACAATATCAAAGTTTCCAGCGGCAACGCCAGCAAAAATACCGTCCCAAGCTACGTTACGAATTTCAAATTCTACGCCCATTTCTTTACCAATGGCTTTAATATAGTCGGTAGAGTAGCCCATAACTTGCTTTTTATCATCGAGATATTCCATGGGGGGCCACGTGCCGTCAGAGGCTACGGTAAATTTTTTTTCAGCAGCTGAGGCAATGCCACAAGCTAAACCCAAGGTCAAGATGGTTGTCATAAGAATACGAAACATGTAAAATTCTCCCTTTTAAATAGAAATATCACAACTTAGTATGTATGAGCTCAGGCTTTATGTCAACCATCTGTTAAAAACTGGCCCTTTGTGGTACTGAAGACTATTCATTGCATTTTGTTACTAGATATTTTATCCTTGATACGAAGACAACTGTATATTTGATGATGTCCACCTTTGTTTTGTTTTTGTATGGGGACTTTGATAATATAGTGAATGATTTGAGGATGAAATATGAAAGCAAGTGAAATGCGTGATCATCTCATTAGAGCAAAGCTTTATTACGGACAAAGCAAAACTAAGGAATGTATCGGCCTTGTTATTGTGGTTTTACGTGCCCTTGGAGATGCTACCCCAGCTTCGGATGTGGCGGGAGCCTTGCGCGATTTGATGCTTCTTTTGGGAAAAGATAGTATAGTAACGGATGTTTTAGGTAAGGAACTCGTTTTTGCTCCTGGGCAAGAAAAAAATATTTTGGTAGGGCTTGCGCATGTGTTTAAAGCCATTATGTCCCAAAAAGAAGATCATGAAACGGCCATAGCGCGTAAATTAAACATTGATAAATACTTCAATGAAGGCTTGCACTGCATTAAGGAAAATAAACTTTCCGAAGCCGTACAAAATTTTGACGATGCCATAAAGTATTATAAAGATGAACACAGCCTCTTTATTCTTATTGGGCAAGCGCTTATGGATGCGGAGGCGCCAAAGCGCGCTTTCCCTTATCTTTCTAAGGGGCTTATAGCTGCGCCTCAAGATGCGCGTATGCAAAGCCTTTATGAGCAATGTGTAGCTATTAAAGATAAGAAAAAATAGTATTTTATCTATTTTAAGCAGCAGCGAATTATGGCGAAAAATGCCGCTGCGCTGAGAGTGTATTGCATAAGGCTCTGCACATATATTTGTGCGGAGCCTTTATTTTAGACGGTACTTTCCTTGCTTTTTTTGAGAAAAACTCTAAGCTTTAGAAGGGGTTTACATCAAGCCACTTTGGCATAAGATGTCTACTATTTTACTTTCTTACTATTATGGAGAAAATACTATGTTTTCTTTACGTTATATACATGCGGCTGATTTACATCTGGATGCCTCTTTCAAAGGGCTTCGTCGTCAAAAAAGTTTGAGCAGTCAAGAGCGTGGCCCTTTAGAGCATATATTGCGTACCGCTAGTTTTACTGCTTTAGAAAGACTTGTGGCCTTATGCGAAAGAGAAAAGCCGGACTTTCTTGTGCTGGCAGGGGATGTATATAATGAAGAAGACCAAAGTCTTAAAGCTCAACTTGCTTTAAGAGATGCTTGCGCACGCTTAGATAAATGCGGCATAGCTGTGTTTATAGTGCATGGCAATCATGATCCCCTCTCTTCACGTCTTAAAACATTACAGTGGCCGACAAATACCACTATTTTTGAAACAGAAATGGGGCATGAGGTGGTCTTGCACCGGCAATTAGGTACACCTGTTGCGGTGGTACATGGTGTAAGTCATGCCAGTGCCAAAGAATCTCGTAATTTAGCGACGGCATTTACGCGCCTTGGCGGTGAGTATGAAAAAATATTTCAATTAGGAGTGCTACATTGCACTTTAGACGCGGTACCTTCTGCAGAGCGTTATGCGCCTTGTACTGTGCAAGACCTTGAGGCTACGCGGCTAGATGCCTTTGCCTTGGGGCATGTACATGAAGAACGCGTGGTGTTGCCATCGCCTTTTGTGGCGTATTCCGGTAATACGCAAGGTTTGCATATTAATGAAACAGGCCCTAAGGGGTGTTTGTTAGTTACGGTAACGGCACAAGAAGAGGCAGAACATCATGGCGCGGCTCCTTTTGCAGTAACATCCACTTTTCATGCTTTGGGGCCGGTACTTTGGGAAAAATGCGAAATTGCCTTGGATAGCATCGAGCACATAAATGAAGTAGAAGAGCGCATTCAAGAAGCTTTGGAGGATATACTTGCTCATACGCCTTTGTATTGTCAGGCTCTTGTGGTGCGTATTTGTTTGACAGGGCATACCCCACTAGATGGAGAATTGCGCTATAAAGATTTTTGTGAGGAACTTACAGAGCGTTTACAAAATCAGCAAAATACAGAACAGCAGCAAGGGCAATGTTTGTTATGGCTTAAAGATATTGTGGTGGAAACCTCTCCACTTGTAGCCATGGATGAAATGCGTAAAAGAGATGATTTGCTAGGAGAAACTTTACGCCTAGGGCTTCTTTTGGGGCAAGAAAGTAAAAATGCTGAAGATTTTGTGCGTACAGCTTTACATCCTCTTTTTGCACATAATAAAGCTAAATACATTTTAGAATTCCCCAATGCCAATCAAAGCCAAGAACTCATGGAAGAAGCGCAGCGTTTGTGCGCTGATATTATGGAGAGCCGCTAATGTACATTCAATCATTTCATATAGATAACTTTGGCGTTTTTTCACAT
>CAZBDD010000235.1:0-3456 GCA_964490475.1 uncultured Desulfovibrionaceae bacterium | reverse complement strand
CATCAGCCTTATCGTTTACGCCATTACACAGTTTTTGAATTAGGTCACAACCATTTTTACGAAGATGACAAAGCAAATCGAGAAATTTTAGCCAAAGTCGCTCGTAAATGTTATTTGCCCATGAATAAGGTTCTTTTAGATTTAATTCGTAAGCATGATGGCAAATTTAAAATATCTTTCTCCCTTTCGGGAGTAGTTATGGATCAATATGCCGCATGGGCACCGGAAGTATTGCATTCTTTTCAAGAGCTTGTAAAAACAGGTTGCGTAGAAATTCTTTCTGAAACCTATGCACACTCTCTTGCAGCCTTGTACTCTCCAGAAGATTTTACACAACAAGTACAAATGCATACCGAAATGGTAGAAAAATATTTTGGAGTTAAGCCACAAGTATTTCGCAATACAGAATTAATTTATAGTAATCGTGTAGCAAAAATGGTAGAAGACCTTGGTTATAAAGCTATTTTAGCCGAAGGGGCTGACCATATACTTGGTTGGCGTAGCCCCAATGTGGTGTATCAACCCGCCAATTGTCTTGACCTTAAACTTCTTCTGAAAAACTATCAGCTTTCCGACGACATTGCTTTTCGTTTTTCCAATCGCGGCTGGCCGGAATTTCCTTTAACAGCAGAAAAATTTACCCACTGGATACACACGGCTGGTTTGCAAGGGGAAATTATTAATCTCTTTATGGACTATGAAACTTTTGGCGAACATCAATGGGAAGAAACGGGTATCTTTGAATTTATGAAGGTGCTTCCCTCGAAAATTTTAGCCAACCCTAACTTTAAGTTTATTACACCCACAGAAGCGGCAGAAAGCATTGCTCCCATGGCGCGTTTAGATGTGCAACACGAAATTTCGTGGGCCGATGTGGAAAGAGACCTCACCGCATGGCTTGGCAATGATATGCAACGCGACGCCATAGAGGCAATATATCGACTTGAAGAAAGAGTGCGCACTACACAAAATCAAGATCTTTTAAGAACTTGGCGCCGTTTACAAACCTCTGACCATTTCTACTATATGTGCACCAAATGGTTTTCTGACGGTGATGTTCATAAATATTTTAACCCTTATGGTTCTCCATACGATGCATACATTAATTATATGAATGTATTAGCAGATTTTGAGCAAAATTTAGCATCATACAAATAATTTTGCAATTGACAAAGTAACCAGTACGATTTATTTGTCAATGTATACAATGAAAGTAGCATAATATGTTTCTTTTATACAAAAATTAGTCTTTCTCTCTGGCGGGTACATAGTACCCGCTAGAAATTTCTTTGAGCTTCACGGATGCAGAAAATACTTTTTTTAAAAAAGTCTGCTTTGTTTCAAGCATGAATCACACCTTGTGCATAGATGTTCTTATAAAATAAGAAACTTCACGGTTTGTAGTGCATTTTTATTATATATTTTGCATATGAAAAATTCAGTACTGTTACTAAATTTTTTCCTATTTGCACAATATTCTCATAACGAAATAACATATTTCGTTTTTCTAAATAGCATCACGTCGTCATGGAATAGTTCAGCAATTCAGCCTTTTTGCTACATATTTTTATTTTTTACATATGTAATCATATAACTTGGAGGAAAGAGTATGTCAGAGCAATTGGACAATATGACTGCTTTTGAAGTAAGTTGGGAAGTCTGCAATAAAGTGGGCGGCATTTATACGGTAGTTAGCAGTAAAGCTTTACATGCCGTAGAATTTTTTGAAGATCGTTATTTTATGCTTGGCCCAGATTTGGGCAATAATCCCGAATTTGAAGAAACAGATGAACCCTGCTGGGACGCCATACGCCCCATTTTAGCTAAAAATAATTTTCAATGCCGTTTAGGCCGTTGGAAAATCCCCGGAAAGCCAAAAACCATATTGGTTACATTCAAAGATCGAATCAATGTAAATCAGCTCTTATACGAATTGTGGAATCGTTATGGTGTAGATTCCATGACAGGCGGCTGGGACTATGCTGAACCTGTTATGTTTAGCACTGTGTGCGGAGAAATTATTTCTGCTATTTATAATAATACTATAGCTCCTAGCGAACAAAAAGCTGTGGCACATTTTCATGAATGGATGTGCGGTGCAGGTCTTCTTACTGTAAAGCGCCAAGCCCCAAAAATTGGGACTCTTTTCACCACCCATGCCACCATGCTTGGCCGCGCCCTTGCAGGTACTGGTTGTGACATTTATAAACAAATGTATCAAATTAATCCCATACGCGAAGCTGCCAATCATAACATTACGGCAAAATGCTCTATGGAAAGAATTGCTGCCAGAGAAGCTGATTGCTTCACTACAGTAAGCCGTATTACTGCCATTGAAGCGGCAGTATTTTTAGCGCGTCCTCCGGACGTACTTACATTAAATGGTCTGGATATGCGCGTTATCCCAGATTATTCTAGCGATCGCAGCCCAGTGCAAAGCTATCGCCATCAAATGATACATTCTTTCCAAAAACTTTTACGCCGCGAATTGCCCAAGAATGTACGCTTTATCCTCATTTCTGGTCGCTATGAATTCCGCAACAAAGGGCTTGATGTTTTCTTAGAGGCACTTGCGCGTGTGAATGAAGCTTTGCGCGGTTCAAATAATCATGTTGTGGCCTTATTTTCCGTTATGGGCGGACACACAGGGGTAAATCCTGATGCTATCAGCGGAGATATAAATAAAAAACCACCACGTAATGAACATTGGATTACCTCACATCACGTCTATGATAGCCCCAATGATCCTATTTTAAATACATGCATGCATCTTGGCCTTAACAATGCCCCTGAAAATAATGTACAGGTGGTATTTGTGCCTGCACAGCTTAATGGGCATGACGGTTTCTTAAACCTTACCTATGAGCAAACATTATCAGCCTGCGATCTTGGCATGTTCCCCTCGTGGTATGAGCCATGGGGCTATACACCACAAGAAAGTGCCGCATGGGCTGTGCCCACAGTAACAACAGATCTTTCCGGTTTTGGTTTATGGTCACGACAATTGCAAGCCGAAGAAGGACTTTCCGGCGGTGTGTACGTGGTGCCGCGTCAGCACAGATCTTACGATCAAGTGCTTCAAGACTTGCGCGATGTTACCATGATGGCCATCAGCCAACCCGAGGCAGACCTTGAAAAAGCACGTAAAGACGCACGCAATTTATCAAACCACTTTACATGGAAAAACTTCTTCCCTTACTATCAAGATGCCTATTTACATGCATTGGAAAGTGCAAGCGAACGTAATAAAGAGACCACCCGTTTTGCAGATGACATTAAGCAAGTTCTCAAAGCGTCTTCTTCGGTCACACCTATATTACGCACCTTTACTGCCATTTCAGTATTGCCGCCACGTTTAAAACGTTTGCGTGAATTGGCAGAAAATCTTTGGTGGTGCTGGCAGGCAGAAGGCCGAGATCTTTTTTCCAGCATAGATGCCGCCATTTGGGAAGCCAG
>CAZBDD010000234.1:0-3468 GCA_964490475.1 uncultured Desulfovibrionaceae bacterium | reverse complement strand
CTTTAGATCTTTTTGCTGGCTCTGGCTCTTTAGCATTTGAATGCTTGAGCAGAGGCGCCAAAGAGGCAGTGCTTGTGGAAAATTCTGCTGTGGCAGTGCGCTGTTTGCATAAAAATGCTACTATGTTAGAATTAGATGAGTTACGGTGTCGCATACGGCAAGAAGATGTACTCAAGGTTCTAGCTAAACGTAGTGCGCAAAAATTCGATGTGGTTTTTATAGATCCCCCCTATGGCAAAAACTTGCTGCCGCCTACGCTCAATGCTCTTATGCGTCAAGCATGGGTACATGAAGACAGCATTATTACAGCGGAAGTAGAGTCTTCTGTGGCTTTTGATAGTGAAAATGCGCATCCGCAACTTGAAGTACTTACTGAACGCAGCTTTGGACAAACGAGAGTGATATTATGGCAAATAAAGAGCGAGTAGCAATTTACCCCGGAACCTTTGACCCCATAACAAACGGACATATAAGTCTTATTCGACGTGGGCATGAGGTTTTTGATAAAATTATTGTGGCTGTGGCAGATAATACCCCCAAAGCACCTCTTTTTAGCCACGAAGAGCGTGTACAATTGGTTCGTGAATCCATAGCAGATATTGAAGATGTGGAAGTAGATCCTTTTTCAGGTCTACTTGTAGACTATGTCTCTAAAAAGAATGCTAATATCATTTTACGCGGGCTTCGTGCCACTTCGGACTTTGAGTTTGAATTTCAATTGGCACTTATGAATAGAAAATTGGATAATCATATTCAAACAGTGTTTTTAATGACAGATTATCAATGGTTGTATATTAGCTCCACCATTATTAAAGCTGCTGCCAGTCATGGTGGGGATGTAACAGGGCTTGTGCCTGATAATGTTTTGAAGCGTTTGCAAGAAAAGTATGCTTCTGGTCAAGTGCGACAAGGCACCCCTTGCTTAGCCCCCTCTGTGGGTGGTTTTAAAATCTTATAGGCTGTGAAATTATGAAAAAGCCTTTACAGGCTCTCTGTCTTGCTGGCCCCACAGGAGCGGGCAAGACGGCGGCAGCTTTGCGTTTAGCCGCTGCAGTGCAGGGAGAAGTTATTAATACCGATTCTCGCCAAGTATACAGCGACTTTCCAATTATTACAGCCCAGCCCCACGCACATGAGCTGGCACAATGTCCGCATCATTTGTATGGATTTTTGGCCACACAAGAAAAGCTTTCCGCAGGGCGCTATGCCGAAAAAGTTGTGGAAGTGGCGCAAGATATACACGCACGCGGAAAAATACCTATTTTAGTGGGCGGTACAGGTCTATATTTTAAAACTTTATTGGAAGGTATAGCCACCATACCGAATATTCCACATGATATTTCAGCCGATTTGCTGGCGCGTTGCGCGGCCTTGGGGTCTCCTGTCTTGTATAAAGAGCTTAGGGAAATTGACCCTGCCTACGCAGCTAAAATCCATCCCAATGATAAACAGCGAGTGGTGCGGGCTTTAGAAGTTTATATATCCACAGGAAAAACATTTACCTGGTGGCATAATCATACAACCTCGGAACCTATGCTGACCGGACCTTACTTTGGGATAGATATGTCATTGGATGTGCTGCGTCCGCGTTTAGATGTGCGTATTGGACTTATGCTTGAGGCCGGTGCTCTTGAGGAGGCAAAACGCGCTTTGATTCAGTGCCAAGAGGGCACTGCGCCCGGTTGGTCTGGTATAGGCTGCGCTGAATTATTTGCTTTTTTACGTCAAAACATGGCTTTTGATGTAGCTCTGGAGCTTTGGCGAAAAAATACTCGCGCCTACGCTAAACGACAACTAACATGGTTTAAGGCTGTGCCGCAATTACAATGGTTTGCTCCTGAAGATGTAGAAGGCATGGTGCAAGCAGCAAAAAAACATTTTCTGTAAATATTCTTCGTCGTGTAAACGCTCCCAAAGCTTTTACCAGTCGGTTGAAAAAGTCTGCTTCACAAAAAGTTCCTGATAGAACGTCATTTTTATAGTCCCCTACAGGCAGTTCAAACTGTGTTTAGGCATTGTAACCCCCTGTGTACAAAATGTGCAGGGGGTTTTATATCGTGAAATATTTCACTTTCTTTTTGCGTGAAAAAAAATTATGGCAAGAAAGGTAGTTATAATACAAAATATTTTGACAACATTGTAAGCGTGGTGTATTCTTGCACCAAGTAAAGTTGGTGCCTTAATACGAATGACCTTATGTATGAGGTCGGGCATTGGTTATTATGGATGAAAACTATATGTCATGGCGTGGGTGTTAAGGCTTTCCTATCGTATTCAACAAGGACAATTGCATGAGGAATGGTAAATCACTGCTACGATGTTGTCGAAAGTTGGTAGTGCTTGCTGTGGTAATGCTAGGCATGCTGGGTGTGGCTTTTTCAGCCTACGCAGCGGCTCCTGCATTGGAAGACACAGATAGCGGAGCGCCTTCGGCCATGGTCATGTTTCCGGTGACAGAGAAGCCAAGTCCCTTTGGCGCTGGAATGAAACCTGTGGTCTTCAATCACCTGGTACATGAAAAAATGATAGAAGATTGCGAAACCTGTCACCATACGGGGGATACGGTAACGTGTTCTTCGTGCCACACAGTAGAAGGCAAGAAAGAAGGGAATTTCATTACGCTTGAAAGAGCTATGCATGCAGAAAATATTGCCAAGCGTGCTGGCGATGCAACAACACCAAGTTCTTGCGTAAGTTGCCATACGCAAAATTTGAAGCGTATGGAATGCGCTGGCTGCCATAGCATTATGCCTACGCCACCTCGTGCGGAAAATTATTGTGCTTCTTGTCATGATGTTACGACAAAAATGACCAAAGAACAATTTATGCAAGGTGTAAAAGGCGAGTTAGATGCCGAAGAAAACCTTACCTTAGCCACTGAAACGGTATGGGAACGTACGCAAAAGCAAGAAAACAATGCCAAAGTTTTTAATGTGCATTCCATGCCTACCACCGTACGCATAGATGGACTTTCTAAGGAATTTGAAGGCAATTTGTTCAATCACAAGCGTCACTATACCTCCTTAATTAAACGCATGGGCGAAGATAAGCTTGGGGCTGCCTTCCACAATGATCCCTTAACTTTGTGCGCTGCTTGTCACCATCAAAGTCCACTTTCTGAGACTCCGCCTAAGTGTGTGACATGCCACTCGCCACAAATAGATGCTAAGACCCCTGAGCGTCCTGCACTAAAGGCTGCTTATCATTTACAATGCATGACGTGCCATGATGCCATGAAGGTTTCGCGGCCTGCAAATACATCTTGTGTCAGTTGCCATACGGTACGCACCAAGTAGCACAAGGAGGAACACTACATGAATCGCAGAAAATTCCTTACATTTTTGGGAAGTGCGGGTGTGGTCTCTGCCCTTGGCACAGCAAAAGTTGCTGAAGCTGCAGGTGCTGTCACTTATCCGTACTTTAAAGATAGTTTTGGCGTATTACATGATACTACGCGTTGCATAGGGT
>CAZBDD010000233.1:0-3477 GCA_964490475.1 uncultured Desulfovibrionaceae bacterium | reverse complement strand
CGTTTTGCAAGGAGTCTATTATGGCTATTACCAATACATTATCCGGTGGCATTTCTAATGAAGGGGGAACCCTTCGTCTTTCTAATCAAGCCAACGGCACCACAAAAAGTAGCGCCAACTCGCAAGGAACAAATGAGAACGCAGCGCCTTTTGCTGCGCTCATGGCCAATGCGCCGGCGCAAGCAGCAAACGCTCCCGGTATGCTGGGGGCGGCCAATTCTCCACAAGCTGCCGCACTTATAGCCCAACAAGGGCTTTCCATGCCACAAAATGCTGGGGTACACAGTCAGCGCTTAAACAATGCACAGCTGGCAGGGCAGCAGTTAAAAACCCTAGAAAGCTTAGGCCAAAACATGGGCAAAAGTGACACCTTACTTGATGTGGCTCGCAATGACATGGGCACAAAAAACATGCGCACCGTCATGAGCTCTTTTCAAAGTGCCTCCGGCATTGTGCCCATGGCCAATTCTATTAAGGCTCAAGCCTTGTCCATGCAACACATTCGCGGACAACGCCACATAGGTATGGAGTACAACGGCCTTGGCAGTCTTTCCAAAAGATTTGAGTCCGGCAGTGCTGGCATCTCTGCCATTGGGTATGATCGCACAGGCGGCACATCCTATGGTTCTTATCAAATTGCTTCCAAGGTTGGGAGTATGGAAAGCTTTTTAAAAATTGCTGATAGAGAAGCCCCAGACATTGCCAAGAAATTACGCAGTGCAGGCCCTGCCAATACTGGATCGCGCTATGGTGAAATGCCTGAAATGTGGCGTAAACTAGCTCAGGAAGATCCCGACCGCCTAGACGCTTTACAAAAGCAGTTCATCCACGAAACTCATTATGAACCTGCTCTACAAAAAATTGCGGCAAATACAGATATCAATACTAAAAACATGTCTAAAGCCATGCAAGAGGTAATTTTTAGCACCGCAGTACAACACGGTGCCGCCGGTGCAGCACGTATTTTTACCAGCGCTGCTGACAAAGCAGGTAATGCCAAAGACGCCAACTTTGAGAAAAAAGTCATTGATAATGTCTATGATATTCGTAGCGGACAATTTGGAAGCTCCACAGCTTCAATACAAGCGGCTGTACGCAACAGAATGCATGCTGAAAAGGGCTTGGCTCTAGGAATGCTTAAAAATGATACACTTGCTTAGCAGGCTGTTAAATATTTGAGTATCTCTGCATCATACTTCGCGCTTTTTTGAAAATGAGTGTGAGATAAATATAATTTCATGTCATAATTAAAGCGTCTTGAAGAGATGGGGGGGAGTTTAAGAGGGGAAGGGGAACTTTTGGCACTTGTCCCTTTAGGGGAAAGTTTTCCTTCCCCCTCAGCGAAATTCTAAATCGCATCTTTCGTTTTCAAAAATATTTCTTCTTTACTCAGCTACCACCCCTGATATATACATTTTTTTGGGGGACAGTATGAATATATTAGTTATAAATCTCACCCGCTTTGGCGACCTTTTACAAACGCAACCTCTTATCTTAGGGCTTAAGGAGCAAGGGCATAATGTAGGCCTGCTCTGTTTGGAAAATTTTGCTGCTGCCACGGCTTTACTCCAAGGCATAGACTATGTCTTGCCTATTTCAGGTAGCACCTTTTTACACGCCTTACACGGCCCCCCCTCACAAGACCGCACGGCGCCAAGCATTTCTACATGGCCCTTGGCTATACAGCATGTAGAAAACCTTGCCCTCCACGTATATGAAAATTTCCCCATTCAGATGATTATAAATACCACCGCCACCTTAGCCTCGCGCCTACTTGCGCGCCGTGTGGTATTGGCACACACAAAAAACGTGGAACATTCCGCAGAAATACCCATCTTGGGATTTGGCCTCGATGAACATGGCTTTGGACAAAGCGGTGATATGTGGGCCACCTTCTTGCAGGGAGCTAGTGCAGAAAGACTGAACTGCCCTTTTAATATTGTAGATATGTTCCGCTCAGTGGCTAAAGTAGCCCATCTACCCCCCTCTTATGGCTTGCAAGCAACACAAGCCCCCTTGCGGCAAGCTGCACGAGATTTTCTTCAAGAACAAGAGCTTGACGTCACCATAAAAGGTTATGTGGCTTTTCAATTGGGGGCTAGCGAAAAAAGGCGTCAATGGCCTGTGCAATCTTTTGCGGCAGTGGGACAAACCCTTTGGCAACAAGAGGGGCTATGCCCTATACTTCTAGGCAGCCCCGCCGAAAAAGAGCTGGCGCAAAAATACGCAACATTAGCCACAGACCATCCTTTTGTGGATGCCATTGGCAAAACAAACATTCCTCAACTAGCAGCCCTTTTAGAAGAATGCACTCTTATTGTAAGCAACGATACAGGCACCATGCATTTGGCGGCCGGCTTGAAAATTCCGGTACTGGCTTTATTTTTAGCCACGGCTCAAGCTTTTGATACAGGCCCTTATATGTCCAATGCTTGCTGCCTTGAGCCAGCTTTGCCTTGTCATCCCTGCCCTTTTCATCAACCTTGTTCTCAGACCACAACACTTGACCATATCGAAGAGCACAGTCAACCTTGCTTATACAGCATTACCCCTGCCACGGTGACTCAACTCGTACAGCATTTCATACACCACGGTAGTTGGGATGCCCCCATTGCACGCCAGCAACAAAGCGCGCGTATTTGGAAAAGCACCCAAGACAACACAGGTTTTATGCAATTAGAAGGGCTTTCCGGACATGAAAATGAAGAACGCACCCATTGGCTTCATATACAGCGTCAATTCTATCGTCATATTCTTGACGAAGGCCAACAGCAAGGGCGAAGCCTTATTTTAGAAAAAAAACATATTCAAGGACTTTCTGAAGCCCTAAAGCAAGAAGTGGCTCGCACTCTGGGGCAATGCACACAATTATTACTCCTAGTCCAAGAACACATGCAGCTTTTACAGCGCATGCCTTCCAAACAAGGGGGAAAACGCATTCTAAGCACTTGCACTACTATTTACGGTGTTTTGGAAAAATGTCCCTACCTAAAGGCACTAGGTCACCTATGGTTGGTGCTCTTTCAAGAAAAAGGTGCCCAGTGGGATAACTTTGCACAGCTTGTAAAGAGTTTACGCGAAACTTTCTTAACCCTATCTAATGCACTAGAATACCAAGAAAACACTTGAAAACAATGAGAATCACTTAAAGCGGCACAAAGCATAGCGGTATATTTTTTGCATAACATTTTAGAACTTTTTCTTGTGAAATTTGAGGAGGCTTTATGATAATTATTGACGGGCATCAAAGTGAGATGCAAATAGCAAATTTTAAAAACTTAGAAGAAATTCTTGTTTCCATCTTGCAAGACAATGCTCTGCAAGATCGCATTATTACAGATGTATTAGTAAATGAAGAAATATTTACAGAAATATATCCACATCAAGCCGAAGACATTGGCAGCGACTTCATTGAACGTCTTGAAGTACGCTCTGTATCCACCGGAAAAATGGCTTTAGATATTTCAAAAGAAATGT
>CAZBDD010000232.1:0-3478 GCA_964490475.1 uncultured Desulfovibrionaceae bacterium | reverse complement strand
CTATTTATCTTGTAGAAGATAACGAACTTGTTTTTTCCTATTCGCATAATGAAACTCTATTTACCAGTTCAGAATCAGCGCGTCAGCAATATCTTAATGCACGTATGCCAATAACACCGTCTTCCGTGGCTGGGTATGTGGCGTATGAGCGTCGATTGCTAAATATTCCCGATGTACGAAATCTTTCTACAGATGCTCCGTATTCTTTTAATGATACTTTTGATAAAGCCACAGGCTATCGCACTGTTTCTGTTTGTGCTATCCCAATTCTTTCTCAGCGAAATAAATTGCTTGCCGTTATGCAAATTATAAATTGTATGCACGATGGTAAGCCTGTACCTTTTTCTTCTCAGGTAGAATGTTCCCTTGGGGAACTTTGTTTTGTTGGGGCTCAAGCCATAGAGCAAGCCATGGCCACTAAGGATATGCTTTTGCGCGTACTAGAAACAGCGCGTTTGCGTGACCCTACAGAGACTGGCCCTCATGTGTTTCGTGTGGGCGCCATGGCTGCAGAGTTGTATCATCATTGGGCAGAAAAGCGCCACATAAATCCTGTAGAAATTTATGAAATAAAGGCAAATCTTCGCCTTGCTTCCATGTTGCATGACGTAGGAAAAGTGGGCATTTCTGATGAAGTGCTTAAAAAACCCGGACGATTTGACCCAGATGAACGTAAAATAATGGAAAAACACTGCGTTATTGGCGCTGCTATTTTCAAAGACGTGAGCCGTAAATTAGACACCTTGGCCGCCACCATTGCTTTACATCACCATCAACGTTGGGATGGCACAGGATATACCGGCACTGATGATCCGCCCTTGGCTGGCGAAGATATTCCTTATGAAGCTCGTATAACGTCTATTGTAGATGTTTTTGATGCGCTTATTTCTCCACGATGTTATAAAGAGCCTATTCCTATAGAGGAAGCCTTGGTTATTATTCAAGAGGGTTCCGGAACGGCTTTTGACCCTGAAATGGTGGAAGGTTTTATGGAAATTTTAGATACCATTCTTGCTATTCAAGAAAAATATCAAGAAGTAGGGAGTTGTATTTCTCATCATTAATAGAATGTAAATTTTATTTTCGATTAAATGTCCAGACACCGTCCCATTGTGTGGGCGGTGTCTGGATAAGATTTTGACAACGTTTTGTAAAAAGCTCATACAAAATAGTAAAGCTCATTTCTTTTGTTAAGGTAGAAAAAGCTTGGTATGCTTTAGTAAAATCGCCTTGCATGTATTGCGTACGAGCTTGATAAAACATGTCTATTTCTTCTTGAAGGCGCTCTTTTTCTGTATGGTTTAATACTGCGAAAATTTCAATGGGTTCTGCCTTGCCTTTTACTCGAATACTATCTAGTGACATGAAGTAAGGTAAATTTTCTATAGGCAAACCATCCATAGCTATATCTTTCTGTGTATAAGCATGAGTAGCAGTTTCTTGTTGTTTGACGGGCAGCCCATAACTTTTACATTGGTGTACTGTGTAATCACTGGTAATGATGGGCATACCATACATAGCACACAAGCCTTCAAGGCGTGAGGTAAGGTTTACTGTATCACCAATGCAGGTATAGTCTAATAATTCTGCACTCCCCATGTTTCCTACATATACTTTGCCCGTATGCACACCAGCTCCAATGCGTAGGGTAATGTTATAATCTTCTTTGAGACCTTTATTAAGCTCAGCAAGAGCCTCTTGCATAAGCAAAGCACTATTTATGGCTCGTAAGGGGTGACGCGCAATGTCGAGTGGAGCATTCCAAAAAGCCATGACAGCATCACCGATAAATTTATCAACGGTACCGTGGCTACTACGAATAATAGATGTCATGGGCGTAAAGTACCGATTTAACATATGCACTACTTCGTAGGGCTGTAATTTTTCAGATAAGCTTGTAAACCCTCGAATATCTGTGAATAAAAGAGAAACTTCTCTTTCTTCTCCCATCAAAACGGCTTCCCCCTTATTAACAATTTGTGTCACCATATCTGGAGCAATATAACGCTTGAAGGCATTATGTAATGTTCGTTTTTGGCTATTTTCTTGCCAAAAACGAACAGCAAGTAAACCTATAGCCAAGGTGACTAATGTAAGAATGCTGTAAAGAGGGGATGTGTATACTTCATTTTGAAAATGGTACCAACTTCTGCCTAAAATGGCACAAATAAATAGTGCTAGCAGGGGAAGGTACGTTATGGCTGGAGCTAAAGTGAAGAAGACAATGCCTATGCAAGTAAAAAATAGTACTGTTTCTACTTGTGTCCCTAGATTAATTGGCGTTATTTCTATAAATCTAGAGCTTAAAATATTATCCAAAATAACGGCATGTGTTTCTGCACCTGAGTAATAGGAATCAAAAGGAGTAGCACGTATATCTTTAAGGCCGGATGCAGAGCTTCCTACAATAAAAATGCGACCTTGAATTTCCTCATGAGGTATTTTATTTGCTATAATATCTGAAGCACTAAAACTTGGATAATAG
The DNA here is from genome assembly GCA_964490475.1 of uncultured Desulfovibrionaceae bacterium. Taxonomy (GTDB): domain Bacteria; phylum Desulfobacterota; class Desulfovibrionia; order Desulfovibrionales; family Desulfovibrionaceae; genus CAYJAD01. Next base: position 993 of record CAZBDD010000232.1, on the reverse strand, counting down.
TTACGCCCACCGCGATATACTAGATTGAAACTACCATCGGGAGCAACAGGTAGGGTATATTTACCTATGGTGATACTTGCGAGTCCATATTCATTACTATTTAAATAAAATGTGTTTTGATTAAGAGCTCGCATAAGTGCGCGTAAAGCCAACGAAGGTAATATACGTCCATCTACTTGTATAAGAAGCTGTGCTGAACGTACAATACCATCTGGATCAGCATCTACGTTAATGGTTCCCACGGGAGCTACAGTGCGTAGTATCGGAAGGGGAAGGGTGGCACCCTGTCCTGTTAATAAAAAAGTACGTGGGGGAATGCTTTTGGGCGGTGTAATTTCCACAACGCCTTCTTGAAGATGCATATCTCTGGGTAAAGGTCTTTTTTCTCCAGAAAACTGTACATAAGCTCCTAATACTGTAGGAGTTTGTGCTAATATTTCTGCTAAAATTTTATCGTTATCGAGTAAAGACTGAGGAATGGAATCTATTGGTAAAGTAATATTAAAGTGTTTTTGAAAAGATTTTTGCAAATTAATCACAGAGGCATTATCTGGCTCTACCAAAAGCATATCAAGAGCAATGGCAGCAGCACCATTTTCTGTAAGAACAGAAACTAATTTACCCACAAGGTGGCGTGGCCAAGGCCATTGCCCTAAATCAACAAGGCTTTGTTCATCAATATCAATAAGAGCCGGTGTGGGAGAAGGAACTCCACCACCGTTATGACGTAAAAACACATCGTAGATATTTCTATCTGCTTGCCGCAAAATCTCTGGTTGAAAGTAAAAAAGAGTTAATAAACAACAACAAATACCCAAGCCTACATACACACGTTGTAGGGCGTCACGCAAAGTTCTGTGTCCGATTTTAAACATTATATATCTCTATATTTATATTATAATACACCATTTTAAAAAAAAAAACCTTTTTTTACAAGAAATAAAAAACATGTGATATGAGGCCTACTCCTTGACAGTACAGTAAAATATAGTT
>CAZBDD010000231.1:0-3497 GCA_964490475.1 uncultured Desulfovibrionaceae bacterium | reverse complement strand
TAGCTGTGGTTACGGCGCCTCATGGGGCTGCCATTCATGACTTTTTGCGTATTGCCAGCACAAGAGGCATAGGTAGTCAAATACGCATTTATCCTGTTCCTGTGCAGGGTGATCTGGCGGCGCCGACTATGGTAAAAACGTTGCGAGCTCTTGCTCAGCAAAATTGGGCACAGGTTATTGTGCTTATTCGCGGTGGTGGTTCTTTAGAAGATCTTTGGGCATATAATGAAGAAATGCTAGCAGAGGCTATTTTTCAATCTCCCATACCGGTGTTGGCAGGCATTGGGCATGAGGTGGATATTTCCATGGCAGATATGACTGCTGATATGCGAGCGGCTACGCCAACCCATGCGGCGCAATTGTTATGGGCAAGCCGTGAAGAATATATGCAAAAAATTGATGGCTTGGAATGCGCTTTACATAGCGCAGGGCAAGGATTTCTTGCGCGAGCTGTTCAGGAATTGGCGCATAAGGAGCAGGCATTAAAATGGCTTTCTCCCATGCAAACATGGCAACGTAAAGAAGGGCAATTGCGACAATATGAGCAACAACTTCTTTGGAATATAAGTAAGAGCATAGATGCTAAATGGCATAAGTTACGGCAAAATGCGCAAAAATTACCTGTTTTGTTACCTTCTCCAGAGAGTGCCATAGCACAGGTAGATGCTTTAGAATTGCGATTAAATCACGCCATGCAACGAAATTTCTTGCAAAAAGAACAAAATTTTGTCACTGTGGAAGGCGCTTTGCCTCAAAATATACACAGTTTTATTACAAAACAACACATGACTCTGCATACACTTACGCTTCAATTGCAAGCTTGTGACCCCTTTATGCCTCTTTCGCGTGGATATGCTTTATTGCAAACGGAAGTGGATGGAAAAACACAGGTTGTGCGCTCGGTGCAAGATGTGCATAAGGGGCAGACTGTTTCTTTGCATGTGGCAGATGGGCATATAGCGGCCACAGTACAAAAGACCACAAAAAAATAAAAACACTATTTTGAAATAATGAAGAAGTTCTAAGGTAAATACTATGAAAGCAAAAGCCATTCCCAAAACTTTTGAGGCACGTATGGAGCGTTTACAATATATTGTAGCTCATATGGAAAGAGGCGACATTCCTTTAGAGGAAAGTGTTGCGCTGTATAAAGAGGGTATGCAATTGAGTAAGGCATGTCGTGGACAATTGGATAAAGCTAAGCATGAAATTCAATTAATGACCGAACAAGGCCCAGAAGATTTTGCTTTTGACGATGCCTACCAAAGTGAAACTCAAGGAGAAGCGTAATGACAGCTTCCAATGATTGTACAGTGCTTGCACCGCAAAACCTTAAAGTGTTACTTAAAGAAAAAGGCTCTTATGTCGAGAAATGGTTGGCTACATGCTTAAAAGCCCATGCCATGAATAATTGTCAAGGGCATAGTGTACCGCCTTTTTTACCTTCTTCTTTACGAGAAGCTATGGAATATAGCCTGATGGCCGGCGGTAAGCGCTTACGCCCAGTCTTGTGTTTGACTACGGCAGCTTTGTGTGGCCTTGCACAGGATAAAGTGCTTCCTTTTGCTTGTGCCATTGAAATGATTCACACATACTCACTGATTCATGATGATTTACCTGCTATGGATGATGATGATTTGCGCCGCGGAAAGCCTTCTAGTCATAAGCAATTTGGCGAAGCCATGGCTATTTTGGCAGGAGACGCTTTGCTTACCGATGCCTTTGCTTTTATGACGTCAGTTTCGTCTTGTTGCTCTACGGGCGCAGTGCCAGCAGAACATGCATTGCGCGCATTGGCCTATGTGGCACGCGCGGCAGGTAGTCATGGTATGGTGGGCGGTCAGGTGCTCGATATGAAATATACCGGTGAAAAAGATGTGAACTTAGAAAAATTGCGTACCATGCATGCCATGAAAACCGGCGCTCTTATTCAAGCTTCGTGTGTGAGCGGTGCTCTATTGGCGGGTGCTGAACTTGCTACGGTGCAAGCACTTGAGACCTATGGAGCTGCTTTGGGTACGGCTTTTCAAATTGCCGATGATATTTTAGATGTGACGGCAGATACCGCTACCTTAGGGAAACCAGCAGGTAGCGATGTGGAACAGGGCAAAAATACTTACCCTTCCTTGGTGGGGCTTGAAAAAAGTCGTGCTTTGGCCTTAGAGCAAAAAGAACTGGCTTTGCAAAGCTTGCAAGATTTTGCAGGGGAAGAAGCGGCTTTTTTACGAGGCTTAGCCTCTTATGTGGTTACACGAAGTCAATAGACAATATAGGTTATTTTGCAGATGCCCTTATCTAAGTTATAGATAGTAAAAAATATCTTATGGAAAAATTATGCAAGAAAAAACTTCTACAGAAATAGCAACCACAGCTCTTTTATCGCAAATACAAAAACCCAGTGCTTTGCAGGCTATGGATTTGGCAGATCTTGAGAAATTAGCTCAAGAAGTGCGTGAGCGTATCATTGAGGTTGTATCAAAAAACGGGGGGCATTTGGCTCCTTCTTTAGGTGTTGTGGAGTTGACTCTTGCGCTCCTTCATTGTTTTGATGCGGAAAAAGATAAATTTGTATGGGATGTGGGGCATCAAAGCTACGCATGGAAAATTCTTACTGGGCGAGCCGAAGCTTTTTCTACTTTACGCACCTATCATGGTATATCAGGATTTCCTAAAATAAGTGAAAGCCCTTATGATCATTTTGGTGTGGGCCATGCTTCTACGTCTATTTCTGCAGGTTTAGGTATGGCCATGGCAAGAGACCTTGCAGGGCAAGACCATCGCATTATTACTGTTATTGGCGATGGCTCTTTAACTGGCGGTCAAGCGCTGGAGGGGCTGAATTTAGCAGGGCATATGGGCAAAAAATTTATTGTAATTCTTAATGACAATGAAATGTCTATTTCCCCCAATGTGGGCGCGTTGTCTCGTTTTCTAAGCCGCAACTTATCACGACGTTGGGTACGTCAAATGCGTAAAGATGTACTTTCCTTTTTGCGCACGGTACCACGCATCGGCAATGATTTAGCTACCTATGCATTGCGTGGTGAATGGTCATTTAAGTCATTTTTTACTCCGGGCATGCTTTTTGAGGCTTTGCGCTTTAACTATATTGGCCCTGTGGATGGACATGATTTAGCAGCATTGAAGCGACATTTGCAAATGGCTTCCGCCATTGAAGACGGGCCTGTGCTTTTGCATGTGCTTACGCGCAAAGGTAAGGGTTTTTCTCCTGCCGAAAATGACCCCACCCACTTTCATGGTGTAGGTCGTTTTGATAAATATACCGGAGACTTTCCACCAAAAAGTGCAAAGCTGTCTTTTACGGATGCTTTTAGCCGATGTCTTGTGGATCTTGGTAAAGAAAATACAGATCTGGTAGCTATAACGGCGGCCATGCCGGAAGGCACAGGCACAGAAGCTTTTGCCATGGCCTATCCTGACCGCTTTGTTGATGTGGGCATCTGTGAACAACACGCTGTTACCTTTGCCGCTGGTCT
>CAZBDD010000230.1:0-3506 GCA_964490475.1 uncultured Desulfovibrionaceae bacterium | reverse complement strand
GGCAATGCGGCAATCCAAAAAAATTGAATTATGCAAAATCTCATGATTAGAAAAAAATCTCTAGATACCGATAACAGGAATCAAAAAAAAGGGCAAGACGAGATTTGATAAAGTATAAGAATTTAAAATGTATTTCTTAGTAGACTTCTAGGATTAGCTAGCCTGTTGAAAACAGCCTGTGTCAAAAAAATTCTGCCGAAGCAGAGTGCCCATTTTCAGTGAGCTGTTCTTTTCAACGATATGTTAAGAACTAGAGCCGTAAAATGGCTTTTGCCGCTATATCAAGGAAGATATATGCATTTTTGCAAGATGCGCTGCTCCCCAAAGACCAGCTTGCTTGTGTTGCATAAGAAAAATTGGAATATCTTTAAGCAATGCTAATTGTGTTGATGATGCTGTATAAAATTCCTCTTGAAAAGAGGTGCTTTGTAAGAGAGCAACATTTTTTATAAGTACTCCCCCTCCCAGATAAATTCCCCCTTTACATAAAGTATTTAAAGTCCAATGTCTGCAAAATCGTCCTAAAAAGCGAGAATATAGCCGAGCTTGTAAGCTTTCTTGCCCATTTATCCAAAGAAAATCTGCTGCATCCTTGGGTGAGAGCTTTTGTCCGTACACGTATGCATGTAAAAGACTTAAGCCTTGTGCAGATAAAATATTTTCTGCACTGAGTCGCTTTTGTTGTAAAAAGTCTTGAGCAAAGTGCGCAAAATCTCGTTCTTCTTGATCATAAAAAGGCATGTCCACATGCCCCCCTTCTGAAGAAAGTACATCCCAATTTTCTTTGCTATGGGAGCAAGGGAGAAGGGCAGCAGCTCCAAAGCCTGTTCCGGCGCCCAAAATACCACGAGTATGGTGTTTAAGATTTGAAATGGTGAGGGTGGGGGGAACTATAAGCGGGAGTAATTCTATATTTTCAGCCAGTGAAGCCCATGCTTGCAGGGCAAAATCATTGACTAGTAAGAAATTTTTATTTTTATGAATCCAGTCGTAGTGACGAAAATCCAAACGTAATGATGCATTACTTAACTGAGCAGAAAAACCGTCAGAATCTATAAGGCCTGCAACTCCAAAGCAAAAAAAATGGACTTGTTCAACACATAAGCCAACATTGGCTATTACCGCAAGTACATCCTGTGTATTATGCAGATGTTTTGTGCTACAAATATATTGTTGCTGTAAGTGGAGAGAGGAGTTCTTTAAGGTGAAGTATGCAAAACGACTATGGGTTCCCCCAATATCGGCGCAGAGAATATTTTTTACCATAAACTTCCCCCTTCAAAAAACTTTAATTAGTATAACATAAATGTATGGAAAATTATATTTTTTTATGGGTTAGTAAGTATTTAACTTATGATTTCAATTCAGCAAACAAATACATATAAAATTTGCTTTAATTAGTTTTTTCTCAAACTATCGCTGTGCGGTATAGGCCGTACCGTCTTCACCAAGGTTATTGCTCTGTAATAATTTTCCCACAAATTCTAATTCATTACGGCGTATACCGTCAATAATATTTCTATGGTCCTGGTAGGATTTATCAATACGCTCAGTGGAAAGTTCTCTATGGTAAATTAAAACAGTTAAACAATCATTAATACTAGTGTACGATTTTATAAGATGTATATTTTTCGTGGCATGCACAATGGAGGCGTGAAAAGATCGATCTGCTTTTACCCATTCTTGTGGGTTGTTGCTAGAACTTGTCATGATAGCTAAATATTTTTCCATATCTTCTAGCATTTTTTCAAGGGGTTTACCCATAAGTGAAAAAAGCGCACCAAGTTCATAAGCACAGCTTGCTTCAAAAAGTGCTATAATTTCTTGTGGGTTAGGGTTGAAAACAAAGGAACCACGTTGAGGAATAATTTGTACTAGTCCTTCACTGCGCAATGTTAATAAAGCATCATGTACTGGAGCACGGCTGGTTTTTAAATCTTGTGCCAGCTGATTTTGTGAAAGTCTTTGACCTAGGCCATATTGCCCTGTCATGATTCGCTGGCGAATTTCTTTAACCACAAGGTTTTTTAAAAGAATAGTTTGCTCAGTATTGTTATACTCATTTTGCATATTATTTTTCATTGTGATTCCAATATATTTTTGAAAAAAGATGACCGTGTTAATAAAAAAATGATGCAAGTGCCTACAGCTATTTTTCTGACATACTAGAACACGGTAAAATATATCTGCCATGTTTTTTAAAAAAAGTCAGCATTTATTTTAATCAAAACGTGAAAATTGTCTTTTCCTACTATATTTGTAAGAAAACGATAGGCTTTTCATTAACAGCTTGATGGACAAAAGATGTATTTACAGTTACTTTCTACTGGCTGATGAAAATAATACGTTCTCTTTAAGGAGTTAAAAGGATGAAAAAGCTTATTAATAATGTGGCTAATGTTGAAAAAGAAATGATTGACGGTCTTGTAAAAGCGCACCCAAAGCATTTGCGTAAGCTAGAAGCGGGCACTATAGTGGTGCGTGCTGAGGCGAAAACTCATAAAGTAGCACTTATCAGCGGTGGTGGCAGTGGGCACGAACCTGCTCACGGTGGTTTTGTGGGTGAAGGCATGCTTGATTGCGCTGTGGCCGGAGCTGTATTTACTTCACCAACGCCTGATCAAGTGTACGAAGGTATTAAAGCCATTGCCACAGAGCAGGGCGTGCTCATGGTTGTTAAAAATTATTCCGGCGATATTATGAATTTTGAAATGGCCGCTGATATGGCTCGTGATGAAGGGCACAAAGTAGACTATGTGGTGGTTAATGATGACGTGGCTGTGCAAGATAGCCTATATACCACTGGTCGTAGAGGTGTTGCAGGCACTGTTTTTGTGCATAAAATTGCTGGTGCAAAAGCAGAAAGTGGCGCTAGCTTGGAAGAGGTTAAGGCCGTCGCGCAAAAGGTTATTGATAATGTGCGCACTATGGGCGTGGCCATTAGCCCCTGCACTGTGCCAGCAGCAGGTAAGCCAGGTTTTGAACTGGCAGCAGATGAAATGGAGATTGGTATTGGTATTCATGGTGAACCAGGAACGCACCGTGCGCCCTTACAACCTGCCGATGCTATAGTAACGCTTTTGCTCGATAAAATTTTGGCTGACATAGATTATGATAAGAGTGAAGTTGCTGTGATGATAAATAGTGCCGGAAGTACACCTCCCATGGAACTGTATATCATTAACAATAAGGTGCATGATGTGCTGAGTGAAAAAGGTATTAATATTTATAAAACCTATGTGGGTAATTATATGACTTCTATTGATATGCAAGGTTTTTCTATAACCTTGCTTCGCTTAGATGCAGAACTTAAAGCTTTACTTGATGCTAAGGCAGATACGCCTGCTTTTGTAGCTTAACAGGCTATTGTAAAACTTATTTTTGTAAAAAAAATAGTATAGGGCTTTAATTTTTTTACTTACACATTTGGAAAAGTAGGAATTCATTAATGAAATTACTGGATTTCTACTTTTTCTTATGGCGCTGCATTATTCCCTGCAAAGGGG
>CAZBDD010000229.1:0-3517 GCA_964490475.1 uncultured Desulfovibrionaceae bacterium | reverse complement strand
GGCCAATCAAACATACGCACCATTTCATGCCCTTGTAGGGGAAGAGCGTAGGGCGCATGGGCAAGATTTTGGATGTCTTTTTGTAGAAATATAGCCGTCATGGCCGTATTCGCCGCAAGGCATATATGCGTGAGCTTCGTAGAGCTGGGTATAGAGTTTATGATATCTTGAACACTTGCTTGTATACGCAGCGCTAATTGTGCTTTACCTTCACTGTGCATAGCCACGGCAAGGCGCGAAATAATATCTGCACCGGCGCCCATTTGTGGGTTAAGCTGGTTTCCTTGAGAAAGTATGTCCCCTTGTGCTGTAACTATTTGCCAAGCAAGGGAAGTGGTGCCAATATCTATGGCCAGACGACATTCTTGCGCTTCACTATCGAGGCGAATAATTTTTTTCTGCTCAAAACTTTGAGGCAGGGCAAGATCTAGGATGTTTTGTTCGGCGAAGAGGCTGTCTAAAGTATGCTTACACGCTAAACGCCAGCCTTCTTCCACAGCTTTTTTTCCAAGAATACTTTCTTCTTTATCTAAAGCAGGGGGGGGCGAAGTTATAAAACGTACTTTACATGCGCCGCACCGCCCAAGGCCGGAACATAAAGGCGGGGCAGACAAGGGACCACTGAGCCAAAGCCCTTGGGCAAGACTTTGTTTGAGTAACGATGTTTCAAGCACTATTTCCATGAAGGTATTGTTCACATCATACACATGGATGGCTTTTTTTTGTGCTGGAGTAAGGGGGGCAGTGGTTGAAGTATTGCGCATGCTCTGCTATATCGCGGGCTGAAGCTAAGGTCAACAAAGTGTTGAGAGGTAAAGATGGCATATATTTTGCTTCCTATTAATTGCGTACAAAAAATTGACAGGCATGTTGTGACGGCTTCATAAAAAACATTGACCGTCATGGCAATAGAGTCTAGAGTGAACGGGCATTTTAACACATATAAGGGTAATTCATGAATAAAGTATTAGCACAAGATGAAGTAGATGCTTTGTTGCGTGGACTTTCTGGTGGCGAAATAGAGAGTGAGAACGATGTACCGGAAGATGATACCGGCATTGTTCCTTTTGACTTAGCCAATCAGGATCGTATCATTCGCGGGCGTATGCCTGTACTTGAAATTGTGAACGATCGTTTTGCTCGCCTTTGCACCAACGCCATGTCCAACTCTTTGCGTAAACGTGTGGAGCTTAACCCCATTTCCATTGATATGGCAAAGTTTGGAGAGTTTATTCGTTCTTTGCCTGTGCCTACCAGTATCAATATTTTTAAAATGGATCCATTGCGCGGTAATGCCATTATCGTGGTGGACTCTCGTCTTGTTTTTGCCCTTGTAGAAAACTTTTTTGGTGGCGCTGGCTCTACGCCTAAGGTAGAGGGGCGCGAATTTACACGCATCGAGCAAGCCGTGGTGGATAAAATTATCCGTATTGCTTTAGAAACACTAGAAGAATCTTGGCGCCCTGTACATGATGTAAAGTTTGAAATGGTGCGCTCAGAGATTAATCCTCAATTTGCCGCCATTGTACCACCTTCTGACGTGGTAGTTGTTATTACTTTTGAAGTAGAATTAGATAATACCATTGGCTCCATGGTGGTGTGTTTGCCATATGCTACCATTGAACCTATTCGCTCAAAATTGCATGCAAGTTTCCAAACAGAGCGTTTGGAAGTGGACCATGCTTGGGTGGCACGTCTTAAAGAACGTTTATTCGAAACACCTGTGGAATTGAAAATTCATTTTGGTAAAACGCGTATTACTGGCAATCAACTTTTGCGCATGCAAACAGGGGATGTGCTTGTGCTAGATACTGATATGGAAGATTTATTGCCTTGCACAGTTGCTGGTGTAACAAAATATTATGGCCTAGGCGCAACGGTGAAATCCATGAAGGGTTTCCAAATTGTTAAAGAAATTGAGCCACAATATACTTAGTTATTTTTCTAAAATGCTTTTTTACTACATAGCGTAAAGGGTTTACTAAGCCTTTTTAACTAGAATGTGCTGTTAATTGAAATTTTTGAAAATATGATTATACAAGCCTCAACGTCTATAATATTCGTTGAGGCATTTTTTTAATCCACTGGACTTTCTTGTATGTATTGGGCTTTTCTGGTAAGTGCAATACATTGTGACGCGAAGTTTACGAATATATATTTCGAGACCTCTGCGCAATTCAAAATGCATGGATTGCCATGTCGCTGCGCTTCTCGCAATGACTTGGTATTACAACAGAAGTCATTGCGAGAAACGAAGTAGCCATCCAACGGGCGCCGAAGGCGTTTGCGAAGAATGAGCAATTACGCAAATGGACAGCAAAGCATCCATGTATTTTAACATTTTTTTGGATTATGCAGAGGTCTTAAATTGTGGGTAATGTATGTATAGTAATGAAAAAAGGAGAAATAATATGTTAAAAAAAACTCTCTTGCTTTGCGCGCAATTGTTTGTATTTTTTAGCTTTTTCACTGTGTACCTTTTTGAAGCTGCGCATGCTGCTGAGCAATATTTTTATGCCACGGCCACAGATAATGGTGTAAAAATGCGTAATGGACCTGGGGTACAGTATACAGAAAATGATTTGCGCTTGAATAAAAATGCCTATGCCAATGCTCCCAATAAAATTCTTTATGATGATTATTTATTTGGACTTATAGTAGATAATAGCATTGTTAAAGGCGATGCTGTTTGTAGTGCTTGGCAAAAAATTGTAGCAGTGCATACTTCTTGGAATTCTGAGGAACAGGTGAAACCTCTTTGTGAAACAGAAAATGGGACAAATAACTTTAAATGCTCTGAAACTGCCTATATTTGTAAAGATTTTATAAAAACAACCCCCATAAACTACCCAACGCAAACCAGAGATGATTTGATGAAACAATTGCGTAAAATTAATGGACAGCGATAGCTGAGCTTGGCGTAAAGTCAATAGCTTGTTTAAAATAGAATACTGTTTTGGCGCCATGAATTTTAAATAATTCATGATATATTTAAATTATAACGGAGAATATTATGAAAAAGTATGTTTTATGTGCCGCTATGGCCTTGGTTATGGCTTTGCCTAGCATGTCTTCTGTGGCTGATGCCGAAGAAATGAAAAAAGGTGGCAGATTTGAAAAAATTGATACCAATGGCGACGGTAAAGTGGATCTAAATGAGTTTAAAAATAGAAATGCTGCAAGGATAGAAGCAGCTTTTAAAGCGGCTGATACCAATGGTGATGGCGTGCTTACCCCAGAAGAATGGCGCAATGCCAGAAAAGCTAAAAAAGGAAAATAGTTTTAGTAAGCTACTTTCATAGCCCCCGCATGATTGTATTATGTGGGGGCTATATTTTGTATAAATGATTCATTATTTTTTTCTGAGGAAAACTTTTACCTATTCAAGACCTCTGCATAATCCAAAAAAATGTTGAAATACATGGATGCTTTGCTGTCCATTTGCGTAATTGCTCATTCTTTGCAAACGCAAACGCCTTCGGCGCCCGTTGGGTGGCTACTTCGCTTGCAATGACTT
>CAZBDD010000228.1:0-3534 GCA_964490475.1 uncultured Desulfovibrionaceae bacterium | reverse complement strand
ACCGAAACCCAAAAAGGTGCAAAAATCTCAGAAAAAGGCCAAATCATGGGTTCTAGTAACCACATCATTTCTTTTTGTGCGGGACTTAAAATAAACAGTGCCGACACATAGGCCCCAATGGCAATAAAACCCGCATGTCCCAAAGAAAATAAGCCTGTAAAGCCATAAATAAAATTAAGAGACAATGCCAAAATAGCATTAATAAATATGAGTTTTAAAATATACATTTGGTAATCGCCCAAGAACAGAGCCGCTTGATCCACCAAAAGTATACCTAGTAACATAAGGCCAATGGTTAAAAAAGTGGTAGGTTGTACGCGCATTAGATTTTTTCCTCCATGCGCTCTCCAAATAACCCTGTGGGCTTAATGAGCAGAACAAGCACCAAGAGCACAAAGGCAAAAGCATCTCTATAGCCGGACAAATGCGGCATAAAGGCCACTGTCATAATTTCTAAAAAGCCCAAAACAAGGCCGCCGATAACAGCCCCCTGTATGGAACCTATGCCACCAAACACGGCAGCAATAAAAGCTTTAAAACCGGGAATAATCCCCATATAAGGATCAATTTTAGGATAGCGCAAAGCCCACATAATGCCGGAAGCCGCCGCAAGAGCAGAACCTATACAGAAGGTTAAGGCAATGATTGTATTTACCTTTACACCTAGAAGGCGTGTGGTCTCGATATCTTTTGAAATGGCGCGCATGGCTAAACCGGGTTTTGTGCGATAGACTATCCACAATAGCACACTTACCAAAATAATTGTTATACCTGGTACAAAGGCAGTGAGCGGCAAAATGCTTACGCCGCCAAAATGCCATTGAGTCACCAACCAATCAGGCTGAAGCACGGGACGGGGTAAACCAGTAAAAACGACCACAGCCAAGCTTTCAATGAAAAAAGACACCGCAATGGCTGAAATAAGTGCTGAAATTCTTGGTGCTTCACGTAAAGGCCTATAGGCTACACGCTCTACAAGCATACCGCACAGCGAAGCTAGGGTAATGGCAATGACAGCGGCAAAAGCCCAAGGTAAACCAAAAGCGAAAGTACCAAAAAAAACAAAATATGCCCCTAACATCAACACGTCACCATGAGCGAAGTTAATTAAACGCAAAATACCGTAAACCATGGTATACCCAATGGCTATAAGTGCGTACAACGACCCCAAGGTTAAAGCATTGAAAAAATGTTGCAAGAACATTTCAAAGCTCATGCGACCACCTAAATGAAAATAAATTAAAAATGAATACGTTAAAAAAATATCCTATAGTCTCTTAACGCATGGCAAAGGAAAAAGACAGGACTATAAAATAATTCTTCCCATCATCATATGTCAACTACCACAGCAAAGCATAAAAGTACAGCAAAATCAATCTTGTATTCTATACCCTCTGGGTGTAACCATATAAGGCCCCAAGTGCTTAGTATGACTATTGCCCACAAGCACTAAAGACAGCATATCTACTGCATTGCAAGGAAAATCGCCTAAAGTACATATACGCACTTCTTGTTCCGGGCGGTACGCATTACGAACTATGCCCACCGGAGTTCCAAGAGTATGATATTTTTTTGCTATTTGTAAAGCTTCTTCTAAATGTCCTTGCCGCCCACGCGAACGAGGATTGTACAAAGCCACAACAAAATCTGCACTAAAGGCCGCATGCAAACGCTGTGTAATACGCTGCCAAGGGGTCAGTAAATCACTAAGGCTTATGCAAGCAAAATCGTGCATAAGGGGGGCGCCCAGTAATGCTGCTGCGCCACACACTGCCGGAATACCGGGAATAACCTCCACAACAATGCAGTCCAAAAGGTTTTCTTTAGCCAGCAACTCTAAAATCAAACCAGACATACCATACACGCCGGCGTCTCCGGAGCACACTATGCTGGTACACTGCCCTGCTTTAGCTTTAGCAATGGCAGCAAGGCATCGCTCTTGCTCATGCCGCATACCGGTGGTGATTATTTCTTTATTTTCACGCAATGCATGCGGCACCATATCCACATACAAAGAGTATCCCACAACAACCTGCGAATGCGTTAAAGCCTGCACTGCCAAGGGGGAAAGTAAAGATGCATCACCTGGCCCAAGACCAATAACATATAAAGAAGCGAATTCTTGCGACATGGAGCCTCAAAATGTATATATTTTCAAAAATTACTATTCACCGGGTTTTAACAAAGGTAAATACCCCAATGTTTCAAATTTACTATATTTTTTCGAGAGTTCTTGCACTCGAGAGCTTTCTCCCTCAAGAAAAATAGTAGCTACGCTACTTACCATAATGGCATTGTCTTGCACAAAATTTAACAAAGCGTCCAATGTGCCACCACTGGAGATAACATCATCAAAAACCATGGCTTTTTTACCTTGCAAAGACACAATGTCTTGTGCATCATACCATAGCAACTGTTCGCCTTGTGTAGTAACCGATTGCAAAGTTATATTTTTGGGTGTCTTCATATACACTTTTTGTACTTTGCGCAAAACAAAATACTCTATATTCCACAAGCGAGCCATTTCTTGCGCCAAAGGAATAGCCTTGGCTTCAGGACAGATAATAACTTCAGGTTTCGTAAAATTTTTAATGGCTTGCTGCGCAATATCTTGTACAAGTTGAGTTTTACCAAGACTGTCAAAAACTATAATGCGCAAATCTGTATTAGGTAAGGGCACCACCGGTAAATCCACTGTCATCTCACCAACATTTACTGTTCTGATATCCATGTATTTTCCTTTTTTGTCGTATTATGCAGATTCAATGCAAGCAAAAGCTTCATGATTATGTATGGATTCCATACTACACACCTCTACCCTATACCAAGCCACATGTTCATGGTCTCGCAACTTCAATGCAGCAGCACGTACTACATCTTCCACAAAGGCCGGATGCGCAAAGGCAGACTCTGTTACAAATTTTTCATCTTCGCGTTTTAGCAAACTATACAAGGGCGAAGATCCGGCTGCTTCGGCTATTTCTACCAGTTCTTCTATCCAAAAAAAACTGCGCATGCGTACTGCCATACGTATTAAAGTACGCTGACTATGTGCGCCCTCTTTGCTAATGGCTTTTGAACACGGACATACCGTCATTACAGGAACTTCTACTTCTAACAAAAACTGTGGCTTGCACTCGCCACCTTGCGCTATTTCTCCCGTAAGGCGACATTGATAGCTCATGACACCTGCCCTGCCGGAAGCCGGAGCATTTTTCCGAATAAAATAAGGAAAAGCAAAAGAAATAGATGCCTTACGAGCCTGAAGACGTTCATTTACATCATCCAGAAGTCTTTTCATGGATTGATAATTCAGCTCCTCTCCCCACCCTTCCAAGGCCTCTACAAAGCGACTCATATGCGTGCCTTTAAAGGAAGACGGAAGTTCCACCCCTAAGGACACTTGAGCCACTGTATGCTGACTGCCCTCTGCTCTATCGAGCACCACTATAGGGAGAGATAAGTTTTGTATACCTACCCTATCAATATCTAAGGGCACAGAAGAAGGGCCCATTTGTATATCTTCCATTACAC
>CAZBDD010000227.1:0-3549 GCA_964490475.1 uncultured Desulfovibrionaceae bacterium | reverse complement strand
GCATTGAAGAGGGGGTAGCTTCAGGAGTAAAAGCGCGTATGGGGCGCTTTGAACAAGCGGGCGGAGGTACCATTTTTTTGGATGAAATCGGCGACATGCCTTTGGAAAGTCAAGCAAAGCTTTTACATGTGGTGGAAAATGGTTTTGTGGAACGCATTGGCGGACGCAAGATTGTCCCCATTGATGTGCGTATTATGGCGGCAACTTGTCGCGACCTTGAGCGTAGTGTACAAGAGCGCACATTTAGAGAAGATTTATTTTATCGTTTGAATGTTATGCATGTGCATATACCCCCTTTACGCGAGCGGCGCGAAGATATTCCCCTGTTGGTAAAACATATTTATGGGCAATATGCGCAGCAAAATCCTTTGGCGGTAACGCAAGTAAGTCGTGAAGCCATGGCTCTTATGACACAATATGCTTGGCCGGGCAATGTGCGCGAGCTGGCCAACGAATTAGAGCGAGCTTCTCTTTTAACAACAGGTAGCAGTATTTGTCCCGAAGATTTGTCTTTTGCGGCAGAGTTGGCTTTGCAAAATCAAGAAAAGCAAGAGAGTTGCCCTGTGGCAGAGGCTGTTCATGCGGCAGTGACGCAGACCTTGCCCCATGTGCCTAGCGTCACACCAGATGTATGGGTGCATGCGGCAAATATTCCTAGCCTGCAAGATGTTGAAAATGCCTACATTATTAAAGTTATGGATTTTTTGAATAATAATAAATCGCGTACGGCTAAAGCTTTGGGCATTAGTCGTGAAGGTTTACGCGTAAAACTTGAGCGTATGAAAAAATCAGGATAATTCTATTTCTCACTACCCTTCCATTGTAAAGCAAAAAGCACAATATCGTCGTGTAAATTGCCATCACTATAATTTTCAATATCACGAAAAAATTCTTGTAAAAGGGTGTGCGGTGTGCTGGGCGTATTACTAAAAAAAGCACTGAGTCCCGCTTCTCCATAGCCTTTCCCTGATGGATTAGGTACAGAAAGCACACGTTGCGGAATAAAAAGCAAGGTTTGCCTAGGCTTTAATTGTATACTCATGGCACTGTATTCTTCATTTTCACGAATACCTAAAGGAACATTTGTAGACCATGGTAACTGTGTATAAGGAATGTACTGTCCATCGTTTTTTTCGTTAAGGAGAAATGGCGGAATTTGCCCTGCACTGGCCCAACGAAAATAGCCACTGGGGCAATGTAAAACACCCACAAAGGAAGAAATAAACAAGGCTTTTTTTCTAGAATCTCTGGTGTCAAAATCTCTATTGACAGCATGCAAGGCACTGGAAGGCGAATGCCCTGCTAACATAAGCTCGTGTAAAAGCGGCATAATGCGGTTGGTTAACAAAGCAGCCGGAACGCCGTGCTCTGGCACATTCCCTATAACACAGCAAATTTCTTGCTCTGAAATAGGAAAGCAATCATACATATCACCGCACACTTCTCGAGCGGCATGCACATAGGCGGCGGTGGCTACATGTTCCATTTGCGGTAAGGTGGCAGGGCGAAGGGAATTTTGTATGGTACGTGCCAGAGCTAGCTCTCCGTCCATGCGCTCTTGAGTATGTGCCATAACGGTTAAGTCGTGCATGCGCTGTTGTAAAGCAAAGCGCAATTGCTGGGTAGTGGCTAAAAGCTGATGGGTTTCTGGGGGGATAACTTCTTTTTCAGGCAGATTTTTCAATTCTTGCGGGCTGACCTTGCCTTGCCCAAGGCGCTCTGCCATTTGCGCTAAATGTCCCAAGGGTTGTAAAAGATTATTGCTGGTTTTGCGCAGACCATAAGCTGCCAAAATAAGTACAATAAGTCCTAAAATCCCTAGAGTTTGAATGGTTTTGTTTAAGTAGCCGAAAACATCGGCATAGGGAATGAGTACACCAATAAAGAGCGAAGGATCTTCGCTGGGCTGGGCAATGACCACATAACGGGTATTATTCCAAGAAACAGTATGCAGTTTTTGCGTATTTTGCAAAATTTCTTGCTTAAGCTGACTAAGGTGCGTGTCTGCTGCCACAGGCAAAGACCATTGCCCTTGCGCGGTAAGAAAAAAGGGAATGCATTGCGTAAAAAAGCTAAAGGATCGGATGCGCTTTTCCATGAAATCCGGTATGTTTACGCTAACATTTAAAAGTCCATATACAGTGTTTTGGCTGTTTTTTAGGGGCGTTATATATTGTAATAATAATGTTCTGTCGCGGTGAATTTTGGGCGGCAACCAATAGGGGGTGGTGTTAAGAGAAATTTTTTGCACATCAACGCTTTGTGTTTGCGGCGAGGGATCGCTGTAAAATGCTGTGCGTCCTTTTGTAGTATAGGTGCGTATGTGTATTTGCTTTTCATAATTTGACGCTTCTGAGGGAGTAGGTGCGTTGGAAGCAGCAAAGAAAAAAGGTAGTATGGTGGTGAGGCTAATGTTCATTTGGCCGCGTGCATCTGACATGGCCTTGGTGAGTTCTTTGGTTAAAAGCTCTTCTTGAAAGGGAATGCGCAAAATATTACGTTGCACTGTTTGTACGAGTACAGGTGTAAAACGCTGTATCCATTGGTAATTGTAATTGTCTTGCTTGTTAACTGTGGTGGCAAATTGACGCATTTGGGCATGCACGGTGGTAACAATGTGCTGGCGAGCATAGAAATAGCCAAGGGTAAGAAAAATACTTATAATGCCTATAAGGCCCATAAGAATAGGAACTGTTTGCCGTGTAACAATTCTATATCGCCAAGGCACAGAAACAAGCATATATTATCTTTGTATGGCGCTGCGAGCACTTTGAATATCGGGGTAATCTGCAAAAAGGCTAGAAAAACCACTGCCTACAAAGATTTTGCGTAATTGTGGGCGTAAGCCACAAATAACCACAGCACCGCCCAAGGGATCTAAAGCTTTACCAATATTTAACAGGCCGCGCAGACCTAAAGAACTGATGTAGTCCACATCATTCAAATTTAAAATCATATGCGTCATGCCGTCGTCAATAAGTTCTTTACAAGTGCTTTCAAAGCTTGTTGTTGAATACGCATCCCATCTTCCCGATAAATGAACAACGTAGGCATCGGGGTATTTATTGACTTGTATTTCCATAACGGCCTCTTTTTTTATCATGACAATGGCAAATGCAGTTTTGCCTTTTTTGTGTTAAGACATTGTGCATATTCAAAAAAATCATATGCAAAGTCAATTTACGCTATTATGCCTATGTTTTAGAAAAATGCAAGAAAAATGCTTTAAGCTATTGGTAAAAGCCGCTTCTAGACTGTATTAGAGACCTGTGCAGGAGTCTTGTAACGCGATTTTCACAAAAAATAAAAGCGTGGTTCACAACATATGTGAGCACGCTTTTATCCACCAACCCCCTGAGAAGCGGCTATCCAAAAAAACATTTGTACGAAATTATTTTTTGCAAATATTATACCAATATTTATTAGGTTGGTTGTTATATTTTTTGAAGGGAAAAGAGAAACTTTTGCTAGCGCCAAAAAGCTACCCCTTCTACCCTCAAAATGAGACCTTTGCATAATCCAAAAGGCATGGATTGCCACGTCGCTGTG
>CAZBDD010000226.1:0-3556 GCA_964490475.1 uncultured Desulfovibrionaceae bacterium | reverse complement strand
CTTGTCCTTGAGGAGAATACAAAGGCTTTTGCTGAAATAAAATTTGCCCCGATGAAGGCGGTAGCAAGCCGGCAAGCATACGACCTAAGGTGGATTTTCCACAACCGGATTCTCCTACAAGGCCAATCACGTCTCCTTTTTGTAAGCGAAAAGTTACCTTGTCCACAGCAGTAAGGGTGGAGCGCTCCCCTAAAAGGCCACGCCTAATTTGGAAGGTGCGCGAAAGGTTTTGTACGTCTAGAAGCGGAGCTTCTGATGTTTTGTTGTCTAGCAATGTGGACATGGTTCACCTGTAACTTTAGCTTGAGAAAATGTTGCCATTTCATTAAAAATATGGGCAGATGCACGTACCAATGGTATAGCTAAAGCCGCGCCTGTGCCTTCTCCAAGGCGTAAGCCCAAGTGCAAAAGGGGCAATGCATCACAGTCTTTTTCACTAAGAGCTTGCAATACAAGGCCATACCCCGGTTCTGCCGATGTATGAGATAAAATGGCATAATGTGTCACATGAGGGCAAATATGCATAGCCGCCGTAAAAGCAGCAGTGGAAATAAAGCCATCCACCATAAGTGTCATACGGTGTTGTGCTGCACCAAGAGCCATGCCAGCCATGACGGCTATTTCAAAGCCGCCCACTGTGGCTAAAATATCAATGGCATCACCGTCAGTGAGAATAGATTTATGCAAAGCAAGGGCGCTAGCTATAACACGGGCTTTGTGATGTATACCTTCCGGTG
This sequence comes from uncultured Desulfovibrionaceae bacterium, assembly GCA_964490475.1. GTDB lineage: Bacteria > Desulfobacterota > Desulfovibrionia > Desulfovibrionales > Desulfovibrionaceae > CAYJAD01. The sequence goes on along the minus strand of CAZBDD010000226.1, from coordinate 2,819 downwards.
TGGCGCCAGCACCGGGGCCTGTAATATCTTGAGGAATGAGGTTGAGATAGGCACAAAAGAGCGCCGTGGCTGCAGTTGTGTTGCCAATGCCCATTTCACCAATGCCAAGGGTGACATAGCCATTTTTTGCAGCCTCTGTGGCTATATCAATGCCATGACAAAGGGCTTTAATGCAAGTTTCACGCGACATGGCAGGTTCTTGAGCAAAATTTTTCGTTCCTTCGCCAAGACGTTTGTCAATGAGGTTTGCATGCGCAGCAAAAGAGCCCCCTACACATCCGGCATCGACGACTTTTAAATCAATAGCATTATTCTTACACAGTACACTAATGCCAGCACCGCCGGCCAAAAAATTAAGTACCATTTGGCGCGTGACTTCTTGTGGGAAGGAAGATATTTTTTCGGCAGTGATACCGTGGTCTGCAGCAACAGTAAACATGCATGCAGGGTCTACGCGCAACTTTTCAGCCCCTTCTTGGATGCAATACAAACGCTTTGCCACATCTTCAAGGCGTGCTAAACTACCTTGTGGTTTGGTAAGGTTGTCTAGATGGGTTTGTGCTTGAATGCTGAGCTCTTTTTGTACAGGAACAATTTTTGCCAAGGTATTTTGTAGATGTTGGTGCATGTTTTTTCCTCTTAAATAAGTTGTTATTAAAGTATCTTTTTCTTGGTCTTTTGGCAATACAAGCCATGTGCTTAGCATCAAATTGAAAATTGAAGCAGAGCACGCTGCTTGCCAATATAGTATATTTTGCGTATTTTATGAGGAAATATATTTAAATCATGGAGGTTCTTATGAAATTAAAGATATTTCATAGTATCATACTAGTATGTTTTATGCTATATTCGCCAGCATTGGCGCAAAAGTCAATTCGAGAAACTCCCGTGGTCTTGGCTGTAAAAGAAGTGGGGCCTGCTGTAGTAAATATTACCAGTACCAGAGAAGTAAAGCCTCGCTTTAACAACTCTTTTGATTCTTTTTTCTTTGGCCCCATGTTGCAAAGGCCCGATAGAAATAGAACTCGTACCAGTTTAGGCACCGGGGTTATTGTGAATGGTGAAGAAGGGCTTGTGCTTACCAATGCGCACGTCATTGCCGGTGGGCAAAGTGTTTATGTTCACTTATTGGACGGACGGGAATTTGAAGCCGATGTGGTGGGAGCAGAGCCAGACTTTGACCTTGCAGTATTAAAAATTCGTGGTGCAAAAAACTTACCTACAGTACGCCTTGCCAAGGGGGATGATATAATGTCTGGTGAAACGGTCATTGCCATTGGTAATCCCTTTGGTTTTGCGCACACGGTTACCACAGGTGTTGTGTCTGGTACAGGGCGTAGCGTACGCAGTAATGACGGTATTTATACGGATTTAATACAAACAGATGCCGCCATTAATCCAGGAAACAGCGGTGGCCCTTTGTTAAATCTTTTAGGGGAAGTTATTGGCATTAATACTGTTATTGATGCACGAGCGCAAGGAATTGGTTTTGCCATTCCCATTACTAAGGCAGAGCGTGTTATGCAAGGTATCATAGGCCTTGGTAAGGTTTCCCCTTTATGGCTGGGCATACAAGGGCAAGATATAGACCATGGTCTTGCCATGGCTTTGAATTTAAAGAAACCACAAGGACTTTTAGTAGCCAGTTTTGAGCCGAAAAGTCCGGCGGCTAAAGCCGGTATTGCAGCAGGTGATGTGATTTTACGCATGGGCAATACACAAATTCGTGATAGGCAAGACTATTTACAAGTCTTGCGTAATCATACCCCAGAAACACCCATACAAGTGCATCTTTGGCATCAAGGTGCGGCAAAAACCGTGACTGTTTTGCCCGAAGATTTTGGGGATGCTGCGGCTCTTGCTCTATTTACGAAGCATTGGGGTTTTAGCGTACAAGAGGCCAATGGACGTCTTTATGTACGGCAAGTGCAAGAAGATGGGCCTTCTAAGGTATTTAAAAGAGGGGATGTTATTGTAGGTATTGGAAACACAGCCACGCGAACTTTGAAAGATTTTTTACAAATTTTCCGTGCGCAACGCATGGCAAGACAGGTTTTAGTGCATGTTGAGAGAGGGGGGCGGCGGTATTACGCTCGTTTAACCCTTAATTGAGATCTCTGCACAATTAGTTTTACATATGTATTCATAAATGAAAAAAATCATAGTTTTTGTTTATTCATCTTAGCGTGAAAGCACTTTTTTAATTGCGTGTAATAGAACAATAAGTAAAGCGTTTTGAAGGGATGGGAGGAGTTTGAGGGGGAAAAGGGAACTTTCTGAGCTTTAACAAAAGTTCTCTTTCCCCCTCAATAAATTAATTAATCAACATTATTAAGCCCAAAGAACTAAGCGAGTATCAAGGGAAGATTCTAGCTCAGCGCAATAGGGCACAGCGCGCACTCCATAGGAGTGGTGTCCATTTTCTTTTACTGTAAATTCTGCATGATATACAATGCGACCAGTATCAAGAAACTCTTTAAACTCTAGTGGCAAGACTCTTGGTTTTTCTGCAAAGTCATGTGAGTCGCTGCGACCAAGCACCAATTCCACACGTAAGGAATCATGATCCATTTCACCAATGTTCGCAGTAACAAGAATACGTACTTTTTGACCTACATACAAAATATCACTGCCGACACCTTCAAAAACAACCTCTTCAATGGAGACCCCGGGGAAAGTATGTGCCACGTTGTGTTTCCATTCTGTCACATGCTTTATTAGGGTAAGATCATCTTTGAATAAGGATTTTTTATTAATGGCTACGGGCACATAATATTTTTCCATATAATCACTGACCATACGATGAGAGCTAAAGTTTG
>CAZBDD010000225.1:1590-3560 GCA_964490475.1 uncultured Desulfovibrionaceae bacterium | reverse complement strand
TTGTCTAAAGCTGATCTTGTTTCTGGCATGGTGGGCGAATTTGATACCTTGCAAGGTATTATGGGTGGCATTTATGCACGTAAACAAGGTGAAAGCGATGCTGTAGCTAAAGCTTTGCAAGAACAGTATTTGCCTGCAGGCCCAGAAAGTGCCGTGCCAAGCACTGTGCTTGGGGCTTTGCTGTCCATGGCTGATAAAGCAGATACTCTCGTTGGTTGCTTTGGCCTTGGCATGATGCCCACAGGAACCGCAGATCCCAACGGGTTACGCCGTTGCGCGCTAGGTATTACACGTTGCCTTTTAGAATTTAATATACGCCTTGATGTACAAGCTTTTTTTCAAAAAGCTCATGAACTTTATGGTGAAAGACGATGGAAATTAGATAAAGAAGCCTGTTTGCAAAAGCTTGATGAGTTTTTTGCTGCGCGTTTGAAAAACTATTGGCAAGGGCAGGGCGATGATACTCTTTTGGTAGAGGCTGCTCTTGGCGCGCCGAGTTTTGATGTGTGTTCTACAGCCAAACGCCTTGAAGCTTTGAAAAAATTACATGCCAGTGAACAGTTTACCGCAGCAGTGCAAACCTTTAAGCGTGTATCTAATATTATTCGCAAACAAGGGCAAGAGTATGCTCTTAATGGTGTGTACAGCGCTGACCTTTTGCAAGAAGATGGGGAAAAGGCTTTGGCACAAAGTCTTGATACACTTTTGCCACGCTTTGATGCTTTGTGGGCAGAAGATGATTTTGAAGCCATACCGCATTTGCTTTTAGAAGTGCGCCCAGCCATAGATGCATTCTTTGATTCTGTCATGGTGATGTGTGATGAGACAGATTTGCGTTTAAATCGCTTAAATATGTTGAAAGCGCTTACGCAACGCATGGAAAATTTTGCAGATTTTACAGCTTTGCAAGTGTAGTTTTATAAGGGGGAGGATGTTTCTTCCCCCTTATAAAATTCCCCTTCTCTTAAGAAGAGATTTCATAAATTTTCTTTAACTGTATATTTTTACAATTTATTTTTTTGTCTTGATAAAAGCGCGTGGCTTGAAACAGCAATGACAATAACCATACCATGAATGGTGCGAGTCCAAAATCCAGAAAGGCCAGAGCTTACAATACCTGCCTCAATAATACCCACAATGGCAATACCCACAAGAGTTCCGTAAATTTTGCCTGAGCCGCCAAAAACACTGGTTCCCCCAATAAATACTGCAGCAAATACAAGCAACATGTAGCCATCACCTTGGGTGGGCCACCATGACCCCATTTCCATACAGCCTACAGCTCCGGCAAAGCCTGCTATGGTGCCCATAAGCATATGTACACCTAGGCGGCTTCTGGCCACTGGTATGCCCAAGCGACCGGCAATATTTGCATTTTCTCCGGTAAAGCGCAAACAGTCCCCCATGGGATGTCTATGAAATAATACCCATAATGCCAATGCCATAGCCACAAGCCATAGGGCCTGCATGGGCAAAGCATTAAAAAGACGTCCTACAAAGAGATTGTGTAAAGGGGCAAGGTCGGCAAGGCTGATGGCAAGACCTTGGCTAAGAAGCATAACCGCACCACGCCAGAAAAATTGTGTGCCAATGGTGGCAATGATGGAAGGCACCCCCACATAGGCTACTAAAAAACCATTGCCAAAGCCAATGACCATGCCCGTGGCAAGAGCCGCAAGCATGGCAAGCCAAATATAGCCAGTATGCGTTACTGTTAGGGCAAAGGCAAAGCCAGCCATGGCCAGCGTTGCCGGAAAGCATAAATCCATTTCACCTGTGGCTACCACAAGAGTTAAGGCTAAGGCTAAAAATCCGTAGAGGGGAAGGGTAGAAAGCAAACTTTCGTACATGGGCCAAGCTAAAAAAGCTCGTCCTCCACTAAACATAAAAATGCCCAATAAGAGCAAAAAGAGGCCTGTGAGCCAAAGTTGATTGCGTACGCCGCCGGACATATTTTTACCTTATTTTTT
>CAZBDD010000225.1:0-1490 GCA_964490475.1 uncultured Desulfovibrionaceae bacterium | reverse complement strand
GCATTGAAATACATGGCTCTAGCCATGGCAAGAGCTTGTCTTTCTCCACCTGAAAGCACACGCACGGGGGCATTGGGGTCAAGGTGGTCATTGCCAAGGCCAAGCCATTGCAACAATAAAGTTCGCGTGGCTTCTTGTTCGGCTTTAACATCAATGAAACCCCATTTATTGCGTATATGTCTATCTACAAAAAGATTTCGCCATAGGCTTTGTCTTTCGCATAAGCAACGGTCTTGGTGTACTGTTTCAATGCCAAGATTGCGTGCAAAGCGTACGCTATATTTTTTAGGGTGAATAAGGGTGCTTTCGAAAGAAAAAGAACCGGTATCGGCAGTAAGGGCGCCGGAAAGTATCTGTACAAAGGTAGATTTTCCGGCACCATTGTCGCCGAGTAAGGCCACTACTTCACCCTTGGCTATTTGCAAATCGGCATGGCGCAAAGCGTGAACGGCACCAAATGATTTTTTTATTCCTTGAACATGTAATAACATGGAAGCCTTTTTATAATATAAGTTATACGAGTGAAAAGTGTTTTTTGTTAAAAAATCTAACAATGTTCGTTGCTAACGCAAACCTGCTTTGGCAAATTTAGATACTACGCCAATATTAGAGGCATCTACAATGCCGCCGCCTGTATCAATGGTAAAGCCTGTGAAGCCATATTTTTTACTGAGAACAGTTTGCACAACGCTGAAATATCCCATAATATACGGCTGAGCTTCCGAAACCATTTGCACATAGCCATCTTCAATGGCTTTGGCAGTGGCAGGGGAAAGGGAAAAACCGGCCACATATACAGTGTTGGGCTTTATACCTGCGTTTTTAAGGTGTTGCCCCATTTGTGCAGTAAGAGAACCATGGTCAACAATAATGACCTTTGTATTGGGGTGTCGCCCCATGTGTCCGGCAACTACAGGAGCGCCCAGAACGGGGTCTTTATCAATTTCGGGAGTGATTTCTTGATAGTCTACTATGACTCCGGCTTTTTCAAGTATTTCTATAATACCTTCTGCACGGCGTCCGCGTTCGGGAATGCGTTTTAGGCCCCAAACAAAGGCTCTATCGCCTTTTTGCAAAGATGCGCGCTTGAGTACTTCTTTTGCAAGGGCGACACCTTGACTGTAATTATCAGTACCTACAAAGCCAAAACCTTGGGTGCGGTGCTTGCTGGCAGTTTTCGGCAATGCTGTATCAATGGCGGTAACCACAATACCCTTGCTTGTGGCATCTTTGACTAAGGGGCCAAAAGCAGCATCGCCGGGAAGCCCCATAACCACTATGCCATCGGGGCTTGCAGCTACGGCTTGTCGAAAATTCACCAGCATGGTTTCTGGATTCCAATCAGAATAGATAAGTCGTAAATCACAGCCTAAGTCTGCTGCCGCTGCTTTAGCGCCATTTTGTACAATAATACCATAGCCATCACCCACAGGCCCCCCTGTGTCAAACCAAACGGTCATACCTTCGCCACTTTTGGCAAAAGCTGGGTT
>CAZBDD010000224.1:0-3561 GCA_964490475.1 uncultured Desulfovibrionaceae bacterium | reverse complement strand
ACTTCAGCGCCGGGAACAGGCTTGCCACCGGAAAGCACTTGACCTTGGAATACGTTACCAGACCAAGTTGCATAAGGCTTAATAAGAGGCACGATTTCGCAAGGTAGACCAGCAGGCTCATTCCAAATGGTAGGAGCGCCACCAACGTTTACAATAAGCTTGGTGATTTGCTGCATGTAGATGTCTTCTTCTTTTTCCATGTAGTAACCTGGAACAACTACGAAAACATAGTCACCGATGGAGCGAATTTCTTTTCTTGGAATTTCTGCAGAATAAGCACTACCGCTGCCTTGGGCAGAGGACCATTTAATGTCTTTAAGGTATTGTTTTAGGTCAATTTTTTGTGGAGCATTTTCGCCACGCTTATAAAGAGCATAAAACTCATTAACGCCGCCCATGTCCATCATATGGCCAGATTCAGCAGGGTGAGCAAAAGCAATACGCAAGTTCAAGTTTTCTGCTTTTTCCATGGCAGTGTTGCCATCGGTATATACCATTTCAAAGTGGGCACTGGCTGGTGCGGCAACGACAAGTGCTGCCACAAGGCCAAGGGAAGCAAGAATTTGTTTTTTCATCAAAAACTCCAATATAGGATGTTTAGGGTTGGTAAAATTTGTAATCTGCAGATATTACAATGCTCATTATGATTATAGGCAAAAGCCTATTATTCAACTATTTTATCACCGGGAACTTCGATTTTATGTCCTTCACCGGCATCAAGTTCCATGGCATATTTACCTTCTGGCTTTTTAATGCTGATTTCACCATTAGCATCAAGTGCAAGAGTTTTGGTAACTTTACCAGAGGCATCTTTCAAGTGTACTTTAACGCCTGCGGCGGAAGAACCATCAGAAAAACCGCCTTGGCACATAATGGTGCCGTCACCATTGTCAAAGCAATCGAAGATGGGGCTATGGGCAAGAGCCATAGTGGGCATTGCCAATAACATAACTGCCGCTAAAACTAATAAACCTTTTTTCATTTTATCCTCCATTTATATTATTTAGACCTTTGCACAATTTGCGTAAGTCTTAAATATTAACATGTAATTACTTCTTCGACCATTAATCGGCGGAGCTTTTAATGGGCTTTAAAACCTTAGATGGTTTAGATTCGTGCGATGGAATAAATCCAAGTATAAGTACCAAAGTCAAGCAGATACCATAAAATGTCCACATGGCCTGTGTACCACTTAGCCCAAGCAGTTTTCCGCCACTAAAAACGCAGGTTGCCACAATAAGGCCAATAGTCATTTGGAATAATATGGAAAAAATCATCCATTTGGTGGAACCAGTTTGACCACGAACCATCATAGATGCAGGCAAACAGGGGGGGTATAAAGACATAAAGAGCATAAGCGCTAAGGCATGAAGGGGAGTAAAGCCAAAAGCTTCGAAGTTTTCTCCGGGTTGGCCACCGTCAAATCCGTAGAGAGCGCCAAGTGTAGCGGCACTGTTCTCTTTTGCTGCTAGCGCTGAAAGCAAGGCTATATTCATGCGCCAATCAAAACCGGCTCCTGCTGTAACAGGCTCTAAGAATTTACCGGCTGCTCCAAGGTAACTATTTTCAAAACGCTCTTGACGAATTTCGCGACGTAAATTTTTTCTTTTACTATCTAAGGTGCGTAAAGCTGAGGCTAGTTTTTTGCCATCTTTTCCTTTGCGTAAAGAAATGGCGGCGTACACTGGGGAATCAACTAAAGCCGCTTCGTTAACTTTAGTAGCTTCTTCTTGCGAAAGGCCACGTTTCTTGCCACGAAGCGCTTCTTGATAGCGGATAAGCGGTAAAATGTCGTCCTTAGTAAATTTATCAGCAAAGGCCGTGCCTTTTACTGCTTTCATAAATGCATCTTCAACTTTTTGTTGTTCTGATTCATAAAAAGCTTTGCGCTCATCTGAAATACCTGGGAAGGATACAAGTATAAAGACCACTGTGGATACAGCCATAACAATGGTTAAAATCTTTTTGATAAATACCCAAATACGTAAAAGCGTTTCTTGCACTATATTGCGTAAAATAGGCATGTGGTACGCAGGTAATTCTATGATAAATGGTGCTGATGGTCTGCCTTTTAGCACTGTTAGATTTAGTAGCTTGGCAACGATGAGAGCCATAAGTAAGGTAATTGTGCCCATGAAGAACATTGCGCTACCGGCAGTGGCTGCAAAGAACCCACTCACTAAAAGAAGGTACAAGGGCACTTTAGCAAGGCAGTTCATCATGGGAACAACCAAGATGGTTGTAAACCTTGCCCGTTCATCTGGAATGGCTTTTGTGGCAACAACCCCCGGAATGGCACAACCACCAACATACACCCCACCAAGAATTAAGGGTAATGTGGATTGCCCGTGCAAACCATAGGTGTGGAAGACTTTATCAAGAATAAAGGCAATACGCGCTAAATATCCACTCCCCTCTAAAATGTACACAAAAGAAAACATAAGGAGAAAGATGGGAATATAGTTTAACACTGCCGTCATGCTTTTTACAACCCATTCAACAAGTGAACGTAAAATAGGGTCTTCTAAAAAGCCTTGATGCGGCAAAACAGAACTTATAAATGCTTCAAGACTTCCCCATACCGGCCAAACCTTAGCTGCCAAAATATTACCATAAGTCACTGAAACATGGTAGAATGAAAAAAGCACTATGAACAAAAATATGGGGCCCATAATACGGTGGCATACAATGGAGTCTACCTTTTCCGTAAAGGATTTAGGAACAACGCCATTGACCTTTTCAATATGTAGCACTTCATCACTTATATTTCGTGCCATTTGGTGCCGAGTGGCTGCAATAAAAGCCTCAGAAGGTGTTGATAAGCTGGACGCAGCTTGCGCTTTATGATCTTCAATCTTGCTTGTCATATCACCATGAGCGCTACTTGCCTCTGAAATATATTCTAATACTGCCGTATCTTCTTCGAAAATTTTTAAAGCAAGCCAGCGTTTTGGGTAATGAATTTCTTCACTTATTTGGGTAAGATCGTTAGACAAAGAGTCAATGTGTTTTTCAAGAGCTGCATAATCCAATGAAAAATTATTTATTTCAGGTGCTTTTTGAGTATATTGCCCAATAAGACTCATTAATTCCGCTTTTCCCTCAGACTTTGAATTGGTGGCCTGAATGGGCACAACAGGAATACCTAATTTTTGGGAAAGCAAGTCTACATCAATTTTTAAGCCGCGCCTTTTAGCTACATCCATCATGTTTAAAGCTAAAATAACAGGACGCTCCATTTCCAGTAATTGTAGGACAAAGTAAAGACCTTTGCCTAGGGTGGACGCATCAGCAACAGCTATAACTACATCTGGATGCTCTTTTAATATAAAATCTCGTGCAGCTTTTTCTTCAGGTGAGTAGGAAGTAAAGGCATATGTACCCGGTAAATCGACAACGGATATTTTTTGGCCATCGATGGTGCAAGAGCCTCCAAGCTTCTCAACAGTTACACCGGGGTAGTTTGCCACATATTGGCGCGCACCGGTTATAAGGTTAAAAAGTGTTGATTTGCCGCAGTTTGGTTGGCCTGCAAGAGCAATTAATTTATTAGGCATCTTC
>CAZBDD010000223.1:0-3576 GCA_964490475.1 uncultured Desulfovibrionaceae bacterium | reverse complement strand
AATTCTTTAGCTTTTGCTATTTTAGAAACGCCTGTGGTGAAGGACGTTTATAATTATATTTTATTGTAAATGTTTGAAGGCCGCAGGTATACACACCAGCGGCCTTTTTTTTGTAACATTATCACAACAAAGGAACACATCATGACTTTAGGAAAACAAATTCGCTTGGAACGCATTATCAACCGCCGCAGCAAACGCACCATCATTGTGCCCATGGATCATGGTTCAACCCTTGGGCCCGTACCTGGCCTGGTGGATATGCACGAAGCCGTTAATGATATGGCTGAAGGTGGTGCCAATGCAGTACTTATGCATAAAGGGCTAATTCGTTGCTGCCATCGCAAAAGCGGTAAAGACGTAGGCCTTATTATTCACATGTCAGCATCTACTTCCATGAGTCCAGTGGGCAATAAAAAAGCCCTTGTAGCCACAGTGGAAGAAGCCGTGCGCTATGGTGCCGATGCCGTCTCTATTCATGTAAACCTTGGGAATCCCGACGAGCCGCATATGTTGCGTGATTTTGGCATGGTAGCTGAAAATTGTGAACGCTGGGGCATGCCTCTCATAGCCATGGTTTACGCTCGTGGTCAAGAAATTCGTGATGGTTATGCTGTGGAGCGTGTGGCTCACTGCGCTCGCGTGGGTGTTGAATTAGGTGCAGACATTGTTAAAGTGGTATATTCCGGCACAACAGAAGGCTTCGCAGAAGTAGTTAACGGATGCTGCATTCCCGTAGTCATTGCCGGCGGTGAAAAAATGGATTCCACACGCGATATTTTAGAAATGGCTCACGGTGCCATACGCGCTGGCGCTGCTGGGCTATCCATTGGGCGTAATGTGTTCCAGCATCCTCAGCGTGTAGACCTTATGCGTGCCTTAGTCACCATCGTGCACCAAGACGCTTCGGTGGAATCTGCCTTAGAACTTATGCAAGCAGGCGGCAAATAGTCATGGCACAGATTTGGTTAAAAAGTGTTCCTTTTTCTAAAGAAGATGTCACCCTTGCCCTTGAATCTGGCATAGACGGTCTTATTGTGCCCGAAGCCCATGTCCATAGTGTGGCAGGGCTTGCCCGCTGCCAAGTAGTCAGCGACAGCCACATGCCTTCTTTTGTTTTGCAAAAAAAAGAAGATGAAGAAGCCTTTGTGCAGCATTTACAAGAAGGAAAGCAAGGGGTTTTAGCCGCAGGCTGGGAAATTATTCCTGTGGAAAACATTTTAGCCCAATGCCCCTTGGTGGCTGCTGAAGCCCGTAATCCTGAAGAAGTGCGTCTTGCCGCTGGTATTTTACAACGTGGTGTATCCATTGTGGTACTTTTACCAGAAGCAGTAAACCATATGAAAGCCATTATTAATGAGCATAAAGTTTCACAAGGCAATATTTCTCTAGTAAAAGCCACCATTACCAAGGTACTGCCTGTGGGGCTTGGACATAGAGTATGCGTAGATACTCTTTCCGTTTTACGCCAAGGGCAAGGTATGCTGGTGGGAAATTCCAGTGCCTTTACTTTCTTGGTGCATGGCGAAACCGAACATAATGAATATGTAGCAGCACGCCCCTTTAGAGTTAATGCAGGGGCTGTGCATGCCTATGCGCAATTACCGCAAGATAAAACCACCTACTTGGGTGAATTACGTGCCGGCGAAGATGTACTTATTGTTCATGCCGATGGTAGCAGTTCTTTAGCCTGTGTGGGACGAGTAAAAATTGAAGTGCGCCCCATGCTTTTGGTGGAAGCTTGTACGGAAGATGGACATAAAGGAGCAGTTTTTTTGCAAAATGCTGAAACCATACGCCTTACTAGCCCTCAAGGGCAGCCCATCAGCGTAGTAGATTTGCAAGAAGGTGATGCTATCTTATGCCATACCGACAGTGCCGGGCGTCATTTTGGCATGCGTATAGAAGAAGACATTCAAGAAATATAACAGGCTGTTGAAGAGCATGAAAAATACCATAGACAACAAATTACAAACGTCATTGCTAGAACCAAGCGAACAAGCTTTTTTTGAACAAGATATTGAAAGCCCAGAAGATGCAACAGCACAACGTTTGGGACAGGTACGCAAAGAAATTGACGCAGTAGATCAAGAACTCTTGCGCATGCTTAATGTGCGCGCTCAGCTCAGTTTAGAGGTGGGGCGCATAAAAGCTGCCAGTATGGGAGAACATTTCACCAGTGCCGCCATATTCAAACCAGAACGAGAAAGGCAAGTGCTGGAGGGGTTGGCTAAGCACAATACAGGCCCACTGCCCACGTCGCATGTACATGTTATTTGGCGAGAAATTTTTTCTTCTTCTCGTGCTCTTCAACGGCCACAACAAGTGGCCTACTTGGGGCCGGAAGGCACTTTTTCCTACTTTGCTGGCTTAGAATACTTGGGAAAAAGTGTACAGATGCTCCCCTTTTCTCATTTTCAAGAAGTATTTCATGCGGTTTATGAAGGAACCTGCGGTTTAGGTGTTATACCTCTAGAAAATTCCCTCGAAGGTACCGTGGGACAATGCTTTGATTTGTTCTACAATTTTGATGTATCCATCGAAGCAGAGCTTTTTTTGCACATTAACCACAACCTGTTAAGCTTGGCATCGACATTGGCCGAAGTAAAAAAAGTATACTCACACCCTCAAGCCTTAGCGCAATGCGATACGTGGCTGCGAACCCATCTTCCATGGGCAGAGCTTGTACCTATGCAATCCACCGCCGCGGCTGCTAGTCAAGCCGCCAAAGAGCCACATGCCGCCGCCGTGGGCAATGCCGCCTTGGCCGATATGTATCCCTTTCAAATATTGGCTTCTTCCATCGAGTCAAGCACAGATAATTGGACACGTTTTGTTATTATTCGTCGTAAAGAAAATGACAGTCCCTTGCCTCTTGCGCAAAAAGATACTGATTCTACCAACACAACATTACAAAAAACATCCTTACTTTTTACTCTTATTGATAAACCTGGCACGCTTTCCGCGGTGCTTTCTACCTTTGCGCAGCATGACATCAACATGCGTAAATTAGAATCACGGCCTTTGCGCTTGTCTGCAGGAGAATGCTGGCGCTATGTATTTTTTGCCGATGTAGAATGCAATTTATACGAAGAGAAATACGCACAAGCCTTACATGTTTTACGCGAAATGTGCAGTTCTTTCAGAATATTGGGATCTTATGCTACTGCCATGCAACAACACCACAATGAAAATAAGGGAAGTGTTCCATGTTAATTGTTCAAGCGCCTTCTTCCAAGTCCATGTCTCACCGTATGCTCATGGGGGCCGCATGCGCCTCTGGGGAATCAATCATTAGCCGCGTGCTCATGAGTAAAGATATTGAATGCACCATGATGGCCTTGCGCCAAGCTGGGGCACACTTTTCTCCATTGGCGAAAAATCTAGAAAAACCTGAGGAAGGTGTACAATCTTTTTGTGTACGTGGCATGGACACTGCAAAAGCGACACAAAACACGAACAACCTTAGCCCCATAGCTTGCAACATGCATGAATCTGGCACGTCTTGCCGTTTACTCACAGCTCTTTTAAGCACCTGTGAAGGGCGCTTTCGCATTTACGGCGCCCCGCGCTTACACG
>CAZBDD010000222.1:0-3580 GCA_964490475.1 uncultured Desulfovibrionaceae bacterium | reverse complement strand
CTTATGTTATTAACAGTAGCCGCTGAACAAGGTCTAGATCTTGCTTCTGTAAGGAAAGCCTAACCATGGTACTTGCACCTAATGCGACTGCCCCCCAAGATGGGACACGCAAACCCTTTTCACTGCTTGGTCGTTGCATAGAGCTATGCGCCGCAAAGCCCGCCAATATTGTTTTCCCCGACGGGGAAGACGCTAGGGCTGTAGGTGCCGCCATTCGACTTGAGGCAGAAGGGCTGGGAAATGCGCTGTTATTGGGCAATCCCTTTGTTATTCGTTCTATTTTGAAGGACGAATTAGTTAAGATGGGGCATGTGGGAAAGCTTTTTAATCTTCGTGTGCTTGACCCAGCATCCCCGCATCATCTAGAACGTAATGCCACTGAGTTTCAACAACTTATGCAGGCGCAAAATAAAAATATCACCTCAGACGAAGCCCGTGCTTTCATGAGCACTGGCCCTGGCGCAGCAGCCATGATGGTTCGTCGAGGTGAGGTTGAAGCAGGTATTGGAGGCAACATTTCCTCTACCTCTGAAATGATTAAAGCTGGCTTGCGTGTTATTGGAGTAAAACCTGGCGGAAAAACTATTTCCAGTTTCTTTTTTATGATTGCCCCCATGGACAGTTATGATCATAGACAACTGTTAATTTTTGCTGACTGCGGCGTTATTCCAGAACCCACCGCTGACCAACTTGTAGATGTAGCTGTAGATTCAGCTGATCACTACCAATTGATGACAGGCGAACAAGCAAAAGTTGCTCTACTTTCATTTTCTAGTCATGGCAGTGCAAAACACCCACGCGCCGCATTCATTCGTGAAATTGTGGATCGTGTGCGCTCGCAGCGTCCGCAAATGTTAGTGGATGGTGAATTGCAATTTGACGCCGCCATGGTGCCTGAAGTAGCACAACAAAAACTTAAAAACAGCCCATTGCAAGGGCAAGCCAATGTGCTTGTTTTCCCTTCCTTGGAAGCTGGAAATATAGGCTATAAAATCGCCCAACGCCTTGGAGGTTACACGGCCATTGGCCCCTTACTCCAAGGATTAAATGGGTGCTGGCATGATCTTTCGCGCGGATGTAGCGCAGAAGATATATATCAAGTATCTCTCATCGGCGCAGCTTTAAATCGCGCACAGATGAATGCTTAATAACGTCGCAAGACAAAAAGGAGAAAAACAATGGATGCTCTTGGAATGATCGAAACTAAAGGCCTCGTAGGACTTATTGAAGCTGCTGACGCCATGGTAAAAGCTGCTCGTGTAACTCTTATTTCTTATGAACAAATCGGTGGTGGTCTTGTTACTGCCATGGTACGTGGCGATGTAGCTGCATGCAAAGCCGCTGTAGACGCCGGCGCCACTGCTGCTCAACGCGTAGGCGGCGAAGTTATTGCTGTGCATGTTATTCCTCGTCCTCATGCAGATCTTGAAGCCGTTTTTCCGCTTCAAAGTAAGTAATCTGGGAAAAACCAAAGCATCCTAGGCGATGCTAATAGTATATAAATTCTATTGGTATCGCCTCGGACTGTATTCAGATGAGCTTTTGTTCACCCAAAATGTGAGCTTAAAGCGGAGGTAAAAATGGAGATTGGCAAAATTGCCGGACAAGTGGTTTCTACAGTTAGGGCTAAAGAAATGCCCTACAATGCCCTGTTGCTGGTAGATATAGTAGATAAAGACGGAAATCCAACGGGCAGCACAGAAATAGCCATCGATGTCATTGGTGCTGGTGAAGGCGAACTTGTAGTGCTTGTACGTGGAAGTTCAGCCAGAAATGTATGTGGCCCAAATTCTCCTGTGGACCTGGCTGTGGTTGGCATTGTTGACCAGCTCACAAGTCGTGGACAAACGCTATTTTCTAAAGATCGGTAAGGATATATTATGCAAGCACAACAAGATATGGTAGAACGTATTGTTTCCGAAGTCATGCGTCGCATGGCATCACCTGCAGGTACCCCCCAAGGTGTTGCGCAAACAGGTTTCGGAGACCAAGGCGACTATGGTATTTTTGATAGTTTAGATGCCGCAGTGGCTGCGGCACAGCAGTCTTATGGACACATTCGCACCTATGCCGTGCGCGATAAAGTTATTGCTGCCATGCGTAAAGCTGGTGTGCAAGAAGCACGCATGTTAGCTGAAATGGCTGTTTCTGAAACAGGCATGGGGCGTATTGATGATAAAATAACAAAAAATGTATTGGAAGCTGAGCGCACCCCAGGAACAGAGGTGCTTGTTCCCACAGCAATCACAGGCGATGCTGGCATGAGCCTCATCGAAAACGCCCCTTGGGGAGTTATTGCTTCGGTAACACCTTCCACCAACCCAGCAGCCACCGTTATTAACAACGGTATCAGCATGATTGCCGCTGGAAACTCCATTATTTTCTCTCCGCATCCTGCAGCTAAACGCGTAACGCAAAAGGCCATTCAAGTTTTAAACAAGGCCATTTTTGAAGCCACAGGCATTCAAAATCTTATGGTCTGTGTGCGTGAGCCTTCCATTGAAATTGCTCAAAAGCTTTTTGCTTACCCTGGCATCAACCTCTTGGTTGTTACTGGTGGTGAAGCTGTGGTTGAAGCAGCACGTAAACATACCACCATGCGCCTTATGGCCGCCGGAGCAGGTAACCCACCTGTAGTGGTTGACGAAACTGCTGACTTAGCTCGTGCTGCCAGAAGCATTTATGACGGTGCTTCTTTTGATAATAATATCATTTGTGCCGACGAGAAAGAAATTATCGTGGTAAATTCTGTAGCCGATGCCTTTAAAGAAGAAATGAAGCGCGTGGGTGCCTTTGAAATTACCTTAGAACAAGCCGATAAAATTGCCCGTTTTGCCTTGAAAAATTACCCTGGTGATAACGCTGTAGCCAACCCCAAATGGGTAGGCCGCGACGCTGCTAAAATCGCTGCCGAAGCTGGTATTTCCGTACCAGAAAGCTGCCGTCTGCTTGTAGTAGACGCAGGTTTTGATAGCGATTATGTATGGGGCAAGGTGGAGCAAATGATGCCTGTTGTGCCAATCATTCGTGTAAATAACATAGATGAAGGCATTGCTGTGGCCTTAAAATTAGAACGTGGTCTTTGCCATACTGCCGGTATTCACTCTCGTAATATCGACAATATGCATAAAATGGCTGTGGCTATGAACACAAGCCTTTTCGTAAAAAATGGCCCACACATTGCAGCCCTTGGCGCTGGTGGTGAAGGATGGACTTCCATGACTATCTCCACCCCCACAGGCGAAGGCGTTACCAGTGCGCGTACCTTTGTGCGTTTACGCCGTTGCACATTGGTAGATAGTTTCCGTATCGTATAGTTAGCATTAAAAAGCACATCGCTCACTGATATATTTTCTATCAGTGAGCGATGTATCTTGATTGTATTGAATCTGCTTTAAAAAGCTCTTGACTCCGGATCAAACTCTTCCGGAACTATCAAAACGCCCTTCTCTCTACACTCAAACAAACCATAAAGCTTGCCATTTACTTTTGTTTTGGCATTTCTTAAAACTTTTTTCCAAATTTTCCAATACACTTCATCCGCAGGACCATTCTTTAAAATTTCATTTTGTTCCTGTGT
>CAZBDD010000221.1:0-3600 GCA_964490475.1 uncultured Desulfovibrionaceae bacterium | reverse complement strand
ATATAAAGATGTAAACGCTTTTTATACTGATGCTGCCTTTGTAGATACAGAAATGTTGCTCACCGATAAAGGGAAATATATTAGTTTTATCACAGGTAAAAACAATAAAACCATTCGTTTGCGTCAAAAAGATAACATACATCTTACCTTTGCGGGTGGACGCATGATTACAGAATATATGATACCTACCTTTGATGCCAAGGTGCAGGCTGTACGCCTTGATGAAGTGCAAGGTAATCCCCTTATTCCTTTACCAGAAAAAGCAAACACCATAACTTTTACGTCGCATACTCAAAATAAAAATGTAGAGTACGTTGCCTATTTACCAATGCCTCTTACACAAGAGCAATGGGCACAAAAAGCGAAACAAGACAAACAAAAAACGCAAAAAAATATACAAGAAAAAGAACAAGCTGAAAAAAATAATTCTAACGCGAGTTCACTTTGGAATGCTTTTAATCAAGTATTACAGAAACCTGCTGCACAAAATAACATAAATTCTGTCCCTGCAGGCATTGTTGCTATACAAAAGGATGCTAAGGCACCATCTTCAGTAAGTAAACTTATTGCGCAAAGCTTACAAGCCATGCCACAAACGACTGTAGATGTAAAAGCAACTTCAGCCGTATCGCAAGAAAAAAACACTAAAAATTCGTCCCCTAATGAAAATTCAAATAAAGTAGAATTTAATAATGAAAAATTCCCCGTACTCTATTTATTACACGGAGTCCAAAGTAGTGGTAAAGATTGGAATACGCATATGGGCAAAGAACTACAAAAAATTGCCAATGAAAAACGAGTTATTATTGTGGCACCAACAGCCGGAGAATATAGTTGGTATGTGAATAGCCCCATACAAAAAAGTAGCCAAATGGAAAGCTTTATTTTAAAAGAGCTTGTGCCTCATGTGGATATGCTTTTTCCCACCACTGGACAAAGAGCCATTGCCGGTCTTTCCATGGGTGGGCATGGTGCTATGCTTTTAGGCTTAAAGAATCCTAAGACATTCCAATCTGTGGCATCTGCCAGTGGTGTATTAGATATACGTTTACATCCAGACTCTTGGCAAATCAGCAAAGTGCTTGGAGCCTATGCAAAGAATAAAAAAGTATGGGATAACAATTCTGTAGCCCATATTTTAGAAAAGAAAGCTGCAAAATCTTTACCAAAACAAATACTTATAACCACTGGTTTACAAGACACCTTAGTTTTGGAAGATAATAAAAAAGTACATGAGCTTATACAAAAAAAGAAATTACATTGTGAATATGAAGAAGTTGAAGGAAATCATGATTGGGAATTTTGGTCAAAACAATTTACAAAATTATTACGTAAACAGGCTGACTTTCTCAAAATAAAACAATCTTAATAAAATTCTTTTGAGGAACCTTATGCAAAGCAAGCATAGATTTTTTATAAAATTAAGCGTGTTTTTGCTTTTTTTAACAATGACATGTTTTGAAATAAAGGAAAATGCTTACGCTGCCCCTAAGAAGAACATAAAAAATTATTTATTACAGGCTGATTTTTGGAGAAATGCCACAATTGATGATGTTAAAGTAGCTTTAAAGCGCGGAGCAAAAGTCACTGCCTATACCAAGGATTTTTTAAGTGTTTTGGCTCTTGCCAGTATGCATATTAAAGATCCTGCCATTATTCCCCTTTTAATTGATGCTGGCGCAAAAATTAATGGTATAAGCTCGCGTGGACCTATGCAAACTCCACTACATATGGCTTCTAAGTATAATCCACACCCCGACATTATTTTAGGCTTACTAAAAGCCGGGGCAAATATACATGCGAAAGATACTGCCGGTGCTACACCGTATCATTATGCTGGCAAGGGTACAAAAAACCCTGCCATTTTAGATGTTTTAGTAAAACACGGAGCACAGGTAAAAGCACAAGATGAATACGGAAATACAGCACTTATGTGGGCTGGCATGCAAAACCCGCATGCTCATGTTATGAGTCATCTTATTGCGCACGCAAAACCAACGCCAAAAGAACTACAGGCTACTTTTGCAGAGCTTGTGTCTCATGAAAACGTTCCTGCTGTGTTAGAGGCCTTATTGCAGGGTGGGCTCTCTGTAAAGGCTCGTGGCTTTGGTAAAGAAACACCGCTTATGTACATGGCCTTTAGTGCCACTACGTCACAAGATATGAAGTTAATCCATTATCTCATATCTTCTAGTGCAGATATTCGTGCAAAAGATGCACTAGGTAATACAGCATTGCATCATGGTGCTTCGCGAACAAAAAAAGACTCTGTCATTGATGCGCTTGTTTATGGTGGAGCAGATATAAATAGTAAAAATATTGCTGGGCAAACGCCACTTATGCTGGCAAGTGCTTCAAATGCTAAAGAATCAATTATAGAAAAATTATTGTTTTATGGGGCTGCCCTACAAGAACAAGACCCCCAAGGTCGTTCAGCATTATTCTATGCTGCAATGCATAACTCTAATCCTGGTATTATATTGCGATTTATGCAAAAGGGTATGGATTTAACCATCGTCGATAAAAAAGGAAGAACTCCTTTTTTCTTAGCCGTACAAAAAAATAAAAACCCTGAAATGATAAAAGGTTTGGCGCAATTAGGGGCGCGTGTTAATGTAAAAGATAAAACAGGCAATACGCCGCTTATTTTAGCAGCAGCTTTCAATGATTCACCTAAAATTATAACAACGTTAGTGGGTTTAGGCGCCAACATTCATGCACAAAATTCACAGGGACGCACAGCACTTATGAGAGCGGCCATAAATACCCATAATGCTGATATTTTAACACACCTTATTCGCCTTGGTGCCAATATTCGAGATAAAGACACCAAGGGCAGAACAGCCCTAACCTATGCACAATGGAATTGGAAAGTGGCTAAAAGCGCTATAGTAAAATATATGGAAAAGCAAATCGCAAAAAAATAGCTTCATACTAAAAAACACTGATTAATTCTTTTTTTTGAGAGGGGGGAACTTTTTTGAATAAAAAGCTCCTCCCTCTCAAAGTATCCATCTCAAAAAAAATTATCTTATCAATGACTTATATTTATACAACATAGTATAAAGACATATATGACCGACCAAAACGAGAAAGTTTTTAGTAAAAAATTTTGAACTCAACTATTTTCATGTAGATGAATATAAAAAGATCTAAATATAATTTTGCCATAATGAATTGTGCTTTTTTACACGAGCTATATGATGCTTTTTGCCTGAGTAACACTTTTGTTCTTTACAATAGAACACGCACTGTACTAGGCCATGCTAGTGTTGTTACTATCTCTATATGTTTGCTATGTTTTTTCGAAAAATCTTCATAACATGTTAATATTTAAACATATTTTTATTGCCATGTTATTTAGAGAAGTTAGCTCTTTTCTGTTTTTTTCGTCTTGACAGAAAATCATCCCTTGGGCACACTGCATTTTATCAACACCCACAAGGGGCATATGAGGGAAAGTTAAAGGTATCTTTAATCTGACTTTTACTATCAATTAAACACATCTATTTCCCTTTTTTAGGCGCAACTTTACCAAAAACCAACGTAAAAAAATTATTACAACATTTGGAGCCTTATGCTTTTCACCATAGCCAAAAG
>CAZBDD010000220.1:0-3602 GCA_964490475.1 uncultured Desulfovibrionaceae bacterium | reverse complement strand
CAAGATATTGCGAGGAACCAAGCGACGAAGCAAGCTACGCATTTGTAACTGTGCACAGGTCTCTAAATGTTCTAAAATTGCCACGCTTTGATTGAATAAAGAACAAAAAAAAGCGCTGAAAAATATCAGCGCTTTTTTGTTTTGTGCAAGACTATTCTACGTCTTTATCTGTCTTTGAATCAGAAGTATCTTCTTTTTTAGGTTCTTCTTTAGTCTCAACTGGTTTCACAGCATCACCTTCTGGCTTGGTGCTAGGGGCTGTAGTTGTCTCTTTTTTCTCTTGAGCTTCTGTGTTCTCTTTGGCTGGATCTTCTTTCTTTTCGGGGGTAGGAATGATAACAGGTTTAATAGGTACATTAGGCATAATGGCTTTAAACTCAATCTTCTCTTTGTTGAGAACTTCCATAATCTTTGTTGTAATATCTAAAGACTTGTCATAGGAATGCACAGTTTCAGTGCTCAAAATAACAGAAATGTTGTTTTTTTCTCTATAGTCATCTAAAATTCTTACAATAACATCATTTAAGAGATTCATGGCATTTTGTTCTTCAGCATTCATGCGCTGCTGTAGCTGGGTTAAAACCATTTGAGCCTCTTGCTGTACTTCAACATTTTGAGGATCTGCTTGAATTTTTGTTTGTAATTCAGCAAATGTTTTTTGCAATTCTGTTTGAATTGAGTTTAGAAAATCCATACTAGCTTTAGCAGGCAGACTTTCACGATAAAGACGTGATGTATCAACCACATATATAGCAAGTTGAGAACTGCTTTGTTGTTTTTCTTCAGGTTTACAGGCACTCAAAAAGCACACTGCCACCAAAACTAAGGGTAAAAGATAACGCATAAAATTCCTCCACAAATTTATTACAAAGACTTTGACTGAGTCAAAAGTGCATTTTGTTTGACGGTTTAATAAAAATGCTATTGGCTATAAGAGCTTAGAAATGTGTTAGTTGATAGGAAACCAATGTTTAATGAATATTTTCTTACTGTGCTGTTACATTTATTGCTCTATGTGTAGTCAAATAAAAGCAGTAATTCTTACTAGTTTACATGTGTAGCAACAAAATATCGTAAAACATTTTTGTGTAACAATCAAGATGTATAATGCTACTTATCTTTGTTGAGAGAACAATTTTAGTCAACTATATAAAAGTATTGCCTAAAAAACTTTTAAAAGCCCTTCATTGCATTTATAAGGCAATATGATACATTACTTTGATGAATAAAAACAATAGTAAAAGAAACAAAACACCACAGGTAACGGCTAGACATATAGCTGAGGCTACTGCATCTTGGCCTATTGCAGTTCCGGAAATTGCACATGCCCCCTTGGCCATGTATATTACCTTGCTTATGCAATGGAATAGGGTCATGAACTTAGTAGGAGCACGCCATTGGCAAGAGTGCTTGCATAATCTTATGGTCGACTCCTTTTTTTTAGAAAAATTTTTACGCACATTACCGCCAGTACCTAAAGATGCGCACATTTGGGACTTGGGCGCCGGTGCAGGCCTGCCTGGCATTGCCTTACGCATGCTTTGGCAAGAAGGGCATTATCATCTCATAGAATCACGCGAAAAGAGAGCTATTTTTTTGAGTAATGTTTTGGCTCAGTGTAATGCTATGCAAAGCCCCTTGAAACAGACCACTGTGTATCGTGGACGCGCTGAAGATTTTTTTGCTGAACAAAAAGCGCAAGGCATCGATGCGCATATGATTGTAAGTCGCGCTTTTATGCCTTTTGCGCAGTTGCTAGAGTTTGTTAAAGACCATCTGACCATAGAGGGGCGTGTAGTATTTATGACCTTAGAAAAGGCGCCAGATGCCATTTTGGCAGAGTTGGGCTGGCTTGTGGAAAGTGAAAGTAGCTATGTTATACAAGGGCAAAAGCGCTATTTTTGGAGTATAGTTAAAGCTGGCTAATGCAGTATAAAACAACTCTTGCTAGTCAAGGGTGTTTAGGCTAGAAACCTTTCGTTGTTTGTCTATTCGTGATGATAGGGCACCTTGCGCAAAATGGCTTCTGCTCTATATAATTGCTCTAATAATACCACTCTTGCAAGCTCGTGGGGTAGAGTCATGGGGCCTAAGGCCACTAAATGTGTGCAAGCATCACGGACTTTTGCATCTAAGCCAAAGGCACCTCCCACCACAAAGCAGGGGGTGCGAGTAGCGTTTTCTGACACTTTTTGTACAAAAGTGGAAAATTCTTTAGAGGTATAGTTTTTCCCTTTTTCATCAAGACAAATTACAATATCAGAAGTTTGTATTTGCGCTAAAATTTTTTGCCCTTCTAGGGCATTACGCTCTATCATCGGTAGGGCTGCATCAGCATCTTTTACTATAACTTCGTGTAATTGACGCCAATGCTGCAAGCGCTGCACATAGTGCGCGGCGGCGCTTTTCCAATGGGCAGTTTTTAAAGCTCCAACAGCAATAATTCGTAAAGGTTTTTTAGCCATGATGTTTACTCCAACTGATGCTAGCTATGCGTATAAGGCAGAAAATAAAATTTCCTTGGTACAAGCAATACAGCTTTTAACACAAGGGCAATGTCTCATCTATCCCACAGAAACATTTTTTGCTGTGGGCTGCGCCATGAATCATCCCCTTGCAGTGGACAAAATTTTTTCTTCTAAAAAACGTCCCGAGCAAAAACCTTTACCCGTGCTGGCAGCAGATTGGGAGCAAGTAGAAGCAATAGCCCATGTGGGAAAAGAAGAAAGGCGTATAGCAGAACAGCTTTGGCCAGGCCCTCTAACCTTATTGTGTACTGCCAAAGAGCATGTACTACCCATACTTACCGCAGGAACGGGTAAGGTCGCCGTGCGCATTTCATCGCATCCTTTGGCACTAGAACTTGCTCGTGCGGTGGGCTCTCCCTTGGTATGTAGCAGTGCCAATATTAGTGGTGAGGCTCCCCCACAAAGGCCTCAAGAGTTAAGTAATGAGCTATTACAGCATGTCCCTCATGTTTTGACCTCAGAGACTGCCTGTCAAGGGGGCTTGCCTTCTACCATTGTAGAGATTTGTGCACCAAATACCTTGAATATTCGACGCCATGGCGCCATTAGTGTGCAAAAATTACAAGAGCTGCATTGGAGTATAGAGCAAGCTGATTAGGTAAAGCGTTCTTGCTTACTTGCTTGTGCTGACCACTTCTTTAATGCGGCACACTCCGCATATTTCCGCTGAAGTAGGATAGCCGCAGCAAGCGCAAGGGTTTAGGGCTACGCCTTCTTCTGCTTCATGTTTTGCAAAAATGGGGCGTCCTCTTTGTAAAAAGCCTTGATAGAAGTCAATTTTACGGCCGGGCATGGCTTCTTCTAATTGCTGCCAAAGGTGCTTGTGTTGTGTAAAGCTGGCTCCTTGACTATAGGGGCAAGAACCATAATGATTTTCAATACCCATGAGAAAAGCGTAGTTGGCTGTTTCAAATTCAGTAAGACGCCATAAAGGTTTTACCTTGCAGGCAAAGCCACTTTCCGCCTCTAGTTTGGGGCCTTGATCGGAAAGGTAGGCTCTATCCCAGCGTATGGTATTACTAAAAAGACGCGCAACTTCATCATCTAAATTGTGTCCTGTTGCCAAGGCGGTAA
>CAZBDD010000219.1:0-3611 GCA_964490475.1 uncultured Desulfovibrionaceae bacterium | reverse complement strand
CTTTTACGGCTTCATAAATATTTTGTGGCTGATGTGCCAATAAAATTTTAATATCACCCTCTTGGCTACCAGCTTGGGCTTTAATGGGGTCAGATATGGGGCTCATGCGAATATCCGGTACACCACACATGAGCAATCTATGACCTTCTCGTTCTATTATTCTGTGTTCATTGTCTAAATTAATAATACCCAACTCTTTTACCAAGGCCAACCATTGATGTATATTGGTATAATATTCGTGATTTCCCGTAACAAAGTATACACCATCCGGAGCAACAAGTTGACCTAATGGAGCAATTTCATTTTTCACATGATGAACATGGCTATCGGAAAGGTCGCCAGTGATAACTATGCTATGAGGTTTTAAGCCATTTACAGTGGCAACAATATCTTCAAGCCTATGCCGCGCAAAGGGTCTGTTGATATGTAAATCTGTGAGTTGTACAAGGGTGTATCCATGAAAATTCTTGGGCAAATTTCGGATAGGCACACGTATGTGCTTGGTTTGTGGCACTGCTAAAGCCTCAGTATTGCCCAAAAGCACAAGCCCTCCTGCAGCAGTGGCAAGTCCACCACTGAGCGCATTTTGCATAAAGGTACGCCGGCTTTTATTTGATACGGAGGATGCTTCTGTATTAACTTGATGCTTTGTTTTTTTAGAAATTTTTCTTATTACCCATGTAGTAAGCAGATATATGTCATATATTACCAATACTGTGACTAAGAGGGAAAGAGCCCCCATGGATATATAGCTGAAAAAAAGTGCCGTATCCATCCACGTGGGTATGTTATTTTCTAGAGAGTTGGCACGTATATAGAAGCGTAAAGGAGCGTTGGAAAGGGGCATGCACAGTACAAGCCACACAAGGGCTTTTTGTTTTCCGGAAAGGGATGTGCGAGGTAAGAGCCGAAAGCCGCTGTAAAGGATGCCAATGAGAAGTAAGGCTAACATAATAAAGATAAATATACTCATATTAATTTCTCTTGTGGGGAATATACTAAAATATATCGTCGAGGATTTTTGTCAACGTGAAAAGGGCAAGGTTCTGAGATTAAAGTAAATAGTAGGTACTCGTATCAGAAATTTTTTATATCAACAATGATACCGCCGCATAATACATGCCCTTGGGCATCGTAAAGAGTGGCAATTTGCCCCGGTGCTGTAGGGCTTTGTGCTTCTAAAAAGCTAAGGCTAAGACTGCCTGAACTTTGCAGATGCACATGAGCAGGGGTGACTTGCTGTCTATGACGTACTTTGGCAAAAATTTCTTGAGGCCAATGCTGAGGGGACACAAAAAAATTCAGCTGCTCCACAGTGCAGGATTTTAAAATGCACTGGGTTTTATTACATAAAATAAGAGCATTGCGTTCTTGATCTTTTGCTTGCACATAAAGCGGTTCTTTCCATGCTACACCAAGGCCACGTCTTTGGCCTTCGGTATATTGCCACAGCCCTCCATGTTTGCCGCCGCATTTTTGAGGAAGGGGAATCTCTTCACCTTGTTCGTAAACATATATGAGGCCGGGTTTCCCTAAGTATATGCGCCGTTTCTTAGCTTCATGGGCAACAAAATCGCGGTAGGCATCGCTAGGTACAAAACAAATTTCTTGACTTTCTTTTGGTACAGGAATGCTAATGTTTCTTTGCTGTAAATAGGCAATGTTTTCTGCTTTGCGCGTGTGCGCTAAAGGAAAAAGAACTTTTTCAAAACATGCAGCCGGCACTAAGGAAAGAAAATAACTTTGATCTTTAAGGGGGTCGTTCCCTTGGCGTAAGGGGCTTTGTTCAGGATGTGTGGGGGAAAGAATATGGGCATAATGACCGGTGGCAAAAAAATCTGCATTAAGCCCACCTTGTTTTTCTGCTCCCGTGGCTTTTTGCATAAGCAGGCCAAATTTTATGCGCGCATTACATAAGGCACAGGGGTTTGGCGTTAAACCCGAGGCATAGGCTTGTAAAAAAGGGGTAATGACCTGTGTGTCAAATTCTTTACGAAAATCATAAATATACAAAGGGATGGCATGCTCTTGGCAGAGGGCATTGAGATTTTGCAGCGCAAGGAGCCGCTCGTTTTCTGTAAGGGGCGATGCTGGCAAAAATTCACCATGCACCGCCATTACAGAATGCCCTTGTTCTTGCAAGGACAGTAAAGCGTATAAAGAATCCGCGCCGCCACTGACGGCTACAGCTATGCGAGCCATTATAGAATTTGATTCAAGAATTGCTTTAAACGTGGAGCACGGGGCGATGAGAAAATTTGGTCTGGGGCTCCAGTTTCCATAATTTGTCCATGATCCATGAAAATGACTCTATCAGCTACCGTACGCGCAAAACCCATTTCGTGAGTCACGCATACCATGGTCATGCCTTCTTCGGCCAAACTCACCATAACGTCCAGCACTTCTCCTACCATTTCAGGATCTAAAGCCGAGGTCGGTTCGTCAAAAAGCATAATATTGGGTTGCATGGCCAAGGCTCTGGCGATGGCCACTCTTTGTTGTTGCCCACCGGAAAGTAAGGCTGGGTATACATTGGCTTTTTCGCTAATGCCTACTTTTTTGAGCAGGGCAAGGGCTTGTTCATTGGCTTCGGCCTTAGGGATTTTTTTTAAGCGAATGGGCGCCATGGTAAGATTTTCCAGCACAGTTTTATGCGGGAAAAGATTAAATTGTTGAAACACCATGCCAAGGTCTTGGCGTATGCTATTAATATCGTGTTCATTGCTGGTGATTTCTCGCCCATCTACAACAATGCAACCTTGATCCACTTCTTCTAAACGATTGATAGAGCGCAACAAGGTAGACTTACCTGAGCCGGAAGGGCCAATAATAACCACACGCTCACCGCTGTGAATATCAAGGCTAACGTCTTGCAGAGCGGGCAATTCGCCAAAATATTTCCACACATTTTTGATACTAATAATGGGGGTATTATTTTCGTTTGTCATAGTAATTTAGCCTGCCTTCCATGATGCTCACAAACTTAGATAAAATAAGAGTAATGATAAGATAAATAAGAGCAATGACGGTGTAAGTTTCAAAGTATAAATAGGTTTTAGCTGCAAAAGAGCGCCCTCTTTGCATAAGGTCTGGCATAGCCATGACGGAAACTAAGGCGGTATCTTTTAGCATGGCAATGCACTCGTTGCCCACAGGGGGAATGATGGTGCGCCACGCTTGAGGTAAGATAACCAAAAACATAGTTTGAAATTTATTAAAGCCAAGAGAACGCGCGGCTTCCATTTGCCCTTTGGGTATAGCCAAGATACCGGCACGAAATACTTCGCCCATATACGCACCGTAGCAAAAAGAAATGGCAATAACAGCAGACATAAGGCCGCTTACATTAAGGAACTTTGCCAAAGCATAGTAGATATAGAAAATTTGCACCAACAAGGGGATGCCGCGAATAATTTCTACATAAGTGGAAGCTATAAGGTTAAAAAAGCGGTTTTGCGAAATTCGCCCAAGGCCAGTGAGAAGCCCTAAAGGAATGGCGCAAACAATGGAAAGAACAGTTACTTCGAAAGTAACAATAAGCCCATCAGGCAAAAAAGCCACGATATCTAAATAAGGATCGGGGCTAAAAATACAAAGAGAAAAAAGGGTGA
>CAZBDD010000218.1:0-3633 GCA_964490475.1 uncultured Desulfovibrionaceae bacterium | reverse complement strand
ATAGTGCTTGTTGTAGCAGCAACTGGCATCGTGGGTGGTGCGCACTAATATTTAAGAAAAATAACATCTTGTTAAAATAAAAAGCCAAACTGTGTAGATATTCCTAAGCTTTACAGTTTGGCTTTTTTTTATGATATCAAGCCTTATCTTAACTACTCGATGTTGAAAAACGCCTTTCCACGCATTTTTCAAAAAAGCACGAAAATAAATCATGTCACGAGCAAGCCATCTTGCCCTATTCCTTATTTATCGGTCGCATTGCCTGTCGTCAACGCTCCATATGACTCGGTACAGTAAATAGTGCAGAAGTCTTAACTAGCATCAGCTATCCAAAGACCTTACGCAATAAATTACGCAAAGGTCTTATCTTGCCATTGGGCTTTCCCTAGCATATACTGCCTGCGTTCTTCGATTTTTTATTAAACACCTGCCCATATAAGGTAAAAATAGTTTATTTTTTTGAGGGTTTATGAAGTTTATATCTTCTCAGCTTACCATTTTTTTACAAGAACGTGGCGTAAAACGTAATATGTTCTTCCTTTTACGCTTTATTATTGTACTTATTCTTTTAATTGCTTTATACAGTGTTTTATTTCACTATATAATGCAGTTTGAAGGCCGAGAATATTCTTGGACAACAGGCGTTTATTGGACGCTCACCGTCATGTCAACACTGGGCTTTGGTGATATTACCTTTCTTTCTGACTTGGGGCGTTTTTTTTCCATTATTGTTCTTATGTCTGGGGTCATTTTACTATTAGTCATGCTGCCCTTTACCTTTATCCAATACTTTTATGCACCGTGGCTTGAATCACAAAAAAAGCATACTATACCAAGAAAGCTCCCCAAAGATATAAAAAACCATGTAATTTTTGTTGGTATTACCCCACTTACACTTAATACTATTGATGTGTTAGAAACTTACGGAACATCGTGTGTACTTTTGTGCAATGACAGCATAGCGACACTTGACCTTATTGACCAAGATTATAATGCCATTATGGGTGATCACGATGATGGCAATGTATATAAAAATTTATTACTCGACAAAGCTGCTATGCTTGTGGCTCTAGACAGTGACACGCGTAACACCAACATTACCTTCACTGCGCGCGATGTAAATGCGCATGTGCCCATTACTTGTAGTGCACAAAGTGATGACGCCATACACATTTTAGATCTTGCTGGTGCGACACATGTCATCCAATTTCACACATTATTAGGTAAAGCTCTTGCAAGACGAGTGCTTAATGCACAATCCCCTACAAGTATAATTAATGAATATGAACAACTTGTTATAGCAGAAGCCCCCCTCATGCGTACACCCTTGGTAGGGAAAAGCCTTATGGATTGTGGCCTACGTGCGTCTACAGGTGCCAACGTAGTGGGTTTATGGGAACGCGGAAAATTTGTTTTCCCTCATCCTAACACAATTTTTACAGACGCCACTGTGCTTGTTATAGCAGGCACCAGAGAACAAATGAATGCCGTTGATGCTTTGCTCAGCCAAGAGAGTAACCAGCAACACGAAGCGCCCATAGTCATTTTAGGGTGCGGTCGTGTGGGGCTTTCGGCAGCTCAATATCTGGGCAGTGTGAACCGTAAATATTGTGTTGTAGAAAAAAATGCGAGGCTTGGACGAAAAATTTCCCAGAAAGATCTTATTATAGGTGATGCTGCTGATATAGACACCTTAGAAGACGCCGGCATTAGGGACTGCCCAGCTGTTATTATAACCACCCACGACGATGATACCAATATTTATTTAACCCTGTTTTGTCGGCGCATACGTCCTGATTTACAAATCATTTGCCGCGCAAACTTAGATAGAAATATTGGAATATTGCATGCTGCCGGTGCTGACCTTGTACTTTCTTTGGCCTCTATGATGAGTAGCAGCATTGTAAACTTGCTGGCACCAGGAAAAGTATTCATGATTAATGAAGGTTTAAAACTTTTTCGCAGTAAAGTTGGAGAAAAGCTTCACGGAAAGTCCCTTGTTCAAAGTGGCATCCGCGCCCTAACTTCTTGCAGTGTAGCAGCTTTGCGCGATAAAAGTGGAGATATGCTCATTAACCCCGATCCAGGGCATATTTTTCACATTAATGAAGAGATATATCTTATTGGAGATTCTCAAGCTGAAAAGAATTTTTACACAACATTTGGAAGTAATGAAAGCCTTACAGAAGACTTAGCATCTAACGCTACTAAAAAGTCTTTACAATAAGAAAGTTACTAAATAGTATATTTTATTCGACACGTTTAATTTTGCTACCTTAAAGGCTAAAAAGGAACTCTTATGTCATCTATGCTTGAAATACCCCCACCTCAAGTAAAAGCGCGAAAAAAAAGACTTATTCCTTTATTATGTATCCTGCTTATTTTAGCTGCCTTACCGGCATGGCTTTATTTCTCAGCCACTATAAGCAAGGAGAGCACGCTTTCTCCAAACCTTATTTCTATAAACAGCCCTGTAAGTAGTCCTCTGGCAGAAGTTCTTACAGAATCTGCAAGCCTTGTACAAAAAGGGCAAACCTTAGCTCGCATTAATCTTAGCGGCTATCAACAAAACCTTGCCCATGCCATGGCATTAACACGTGGCACCTTTGGCGCGGCTCCCTCCTCCGAAGAAGCGGCACAAAGAGTA
Organism: uncultured Desulfovibrionaceae bacterium; assembly: GCA_964490475.1. GTDB lineage: Bacteria > Desulfobacterota > Desulfovibrionia > Desulfovibrionales > Desulfovibrionaceae > CAYJAD01. The sequence continues at coordinate 986 of CAZBDD010000218.1, read as the reverse complement.
GCTACAGCTCAAGGTGCCGAAGCCGATACCGTAAACCGTATCGCCATGGCACGACATGAGGAAACAACACAACGTTTACGCATAGAACAACTTTCTGTGGATCACGCCAGAGCTCTTTTGCACTTGCGAGGTATGGAAGCTACGCAAAGTAAAAAATACCTTGCTGCACAGCAAAAAGAATTACAATATAGACAGCAATTACAAAGCGCTAAGGCTGCTTTCGAAGTGGCCAGCCGTTCACGCGCCGCCATAGAAGGAGAGCTCTATAAAATTCGCGAAGAGCGTCTTAGAACAGGACAAGGTGCGCCTGTATACTCTCTTAACACTGCCGATTCCCTTAACGTGCCAGATGCCATTATTGCTCCTCAAGATGGGTATATTATTGGAAATGTGCCCGCAGTAGGACAAGTAGTTGCGCAAAACAGTACTCTCTTTACCCTACTAGTTGCATCGCCGCGTTTTTACATTACCACACAGGTACCGACACAACAGGCACAGAATTTTACTTCTGATACTTTTGCTTTTATTTTTACTCCCAATGGACAGATTCTTGAGGGAAGTATTATCAACAGCACTCCTAGCTCTGCAGGAAACAATCTTGTATCCATTGAAGCGGATGCAGCCCATTTAAACCTTGAAGAAGTAAGGGATATTTTACAGCAAGATACGGCAAAGATGCCAGATAAAAATGTAGATGCGAACACCATGCCCTTAAAGAGCACGCACGCACAGGTAGTATTTTGGCCCAATAACCTATTTACAGCCTCACTAATGCAGATAATGAAGCCTCTTTTTTCTTTATATGCATTATTATAAAAAGATTTTTTCTGGGGGAAACTTTTGCTAGCACCAAAAAGTTTCCCCCAGACCCCCTTCAAAACGCGCTTAGTATCGTAAAGATGACATTTTTATTTTTATGCAACAAATATGAGGCTATTATTCATTGGCGCGTTTTGAGGGGATGGGGGGAGTTTGAGGGGGGAAGG
>CAZBDD010000217.1:0-3639 GCA_964490475.1 uncultured Desulfovibrionaceae bacterium | reverse complement strand
ATACAGCTTTTCTTTTTTTAAAATTCAGCATATCATGCCGCCCATAAACAGTATGAAGAGCTTTTGCACGTAACAAAAAAACATATATTTTTTTTTTTGCTTACATTATTTCTATTATATAGCAATTCCACTTAGAATTGCTATATTATCTAAAATTTATCAAAAATATATATTGTGCAGAACTTGGAACTTGGAGACAGCATGAGCGAAACCCCCCTTACCCTTTCTTTGGAACAGCAAAAAGATATTGCTATCATCTTACCTGCTTATAACGAATCTGCCACAGTGGTACAAACCATACTTAATTTTCATGAAGTTCTACCCGCAGCTCGTATTTATGTCATTGATAACAACTCTAAAGACGACACGCAAGCTTTAGCCAAGGCGACCATGCAAGAGCATGCCATACCCGGTGCTGTTATTTTTGAAGCCAGACAGGGCAAAGGCAATGCTGTACGTCGCGCTTTTTTGGAAATAGAAGCTCAAGTATACCTTATGGCCGATGCTGACTGCACCTACCCTGCCGATCAAGCAGTGGAAATGGTGCTTCCTATTTTACGCAATGAAGCCGACATGGTCATAGGCGACCGTATTTCGCAGGGAGACTATGCCAAAGAAAATACACGCCCAATGCATAACTTTGGCAATTCCATGGTACAAAGATTAGTCAACTGGGTAGGCGGCTCCAACTTTAGTGATATTATGACAGGATATAGAGCTTTAAGTCGCCCTTTTGTGCGCACTTATCCTCTCTTAGTGGAAGGTTTTCAAATAGAAACAGACATAAGCCTTTTTGCTTGTCAAGGGCGTTTTCGCTGTCTTGAAATACCTATTCGCTATGTGGACAGGCCAGAAGGCAGTGAGTCAAAATTACGCACTGTACACGATGGGGTACGCGTATTACTTACCATTTTCCGCATTATGCGTTTTTATAGGCCACTTCATTTTTTCTTTAGCGTCAGCGCAATCTTTGCTTTAGCAGGTCTTGCTGCAGGTATTCCTGTTATTTGGGAATATATGTCTACGCAATATATTACTAAAGTCCCCACGGCCATTTTGGCTGTCGCCTTAGAGATTGTAGCAGCCAATATGCTTTCAGTGGGGCTTTCCTTGGATGGCCTAGCCAGACAGCACCAAATAAGCATAGAAAAAGCATTGCAGGAACATAGTATACCACTATATACGAGGGAATAATTTTTTCTTCATAGCAACTAGCGAAATTAGCAACTATTTTTATTAATAATAAAGGAGTCCACCATGGATATACGTTTTCAAGCAGGCGGCCCTGCCCTTTGGAAAGCTGAGGTCATGCTTACCTTCGCCCACAAAGACGAAGACCCTGCCGCTTTATGCCCTGAAATAGAAGCCATTGCGCCATGGTTTTGTATCGCCCCCGGGCGCCGCGATTTTATAGGAAAATCCGGCGAATTAGCCCTTTTTCACGGACATCCGGAACAAGCCGTTCCGCGCGTTTTAGCCATTGGTCTTGGTGAAAAAGAAAAATTCACCCTCGAAACTTTTCGCAAAGGCGTAGCTGCTGCTGTGGCTCGTTGCAAAGATATAGGCGCCACATCCATTTTACTTCCCATGCCTACCTTAGCGGCTTTACCTGCTGAAGCTCTACGCCTTGTGGAAGAAGCCATTTGTGCCGCACACTTAGGTTTATACGCTTTTACAAGCTTAAAGAAAGAAAATCCCGACCAAAAACCTGCCCCTGCTTGGTTGGCTTTGGGTTTTACCCAAGAACATGTGCCTGACGCAGAACATGCCGCTGCCCGACGCGGAGAATATGCCGCCGCAGGAGTATATCTTGCAAGAGATCTTGCCAATACTCCTCCCAACATTATGACACCCAATGCGGTAGCCGAAAGCGTGCAAAAAATGTGTGCCACCCAAGGCATTACATTTACCAAAATAGATCAGCAAGCGCTGCAAGATTTGGGTTGCCATACTTTGCTAGCAGTAGGACAAGGCTCACGCCAAGAAAGTTGCATGGTTATTATGGAATACGCTCCAGCCGGCCATGAAGAAGATGCCCCCATTGTTTTTGTAGGCAAAGGACTTACCTTTGACTCCGGCGGCATAAGCCTCAAACCTGCCGCCAATATGCATCTTATGAAAAGCGATATGGCAGGCGCCGCTGCTGTGGTGGGTGCCATACAAGCCATTGCCCAAAATGATATACAAAAACGTGTCATTGGCGTATTGGCTGTTGCCGAAAATATGCCCGGCGGCGACGCCATGCGCCCCGGCGATGTAATACGTTCCCTTTCTGGTAAGACTGTGGAAATTATTAATACCGATGCAGAAGGCCGCTTAGCCCTGTGCGATGCCATAACCTATGCCCAACAGCAATGGAAGCCAGCCTATATGGTAGACATTGCCACCCTTACTGGAGCCTGTGCCGTAGCCCTTGGAACACAAGTAGCCGGAGTTTTTAGCGATGACCAAGGCCTTAACGATGAAATTTGTGCCGTAGGTAAGGTCGTGGGTGACAATTTTTGGCCTCTACCTCTTTGGGCCCCCTATGAAGATGGGCTTAAAAGTGAAGTAGCAGACATTTCACACATGGGTCCCAGAGAAGGGGGCGCCATCAATGCAGCATTGTATTTAAAAAACTTTGTGGAAAAAGATGTACGCTGGGCGCATTTAGATATTGCCGGCACCGATTGGGCTTTTAAGAAAAGCCCTCTTTCCCCCGTGGGCGCCATTGGCTTTGGCGTTCGTACCTTAATCGAGCTTGTACGAGGCACAGTATAATGAAAGTATATTTAATTGGCGCCGGCCCCGGCGATATGGGACTGCTAACCCTAAAAGGCAAATCTATCTTAGAAAAAGCCGACGTAGTGGTATATGATGCTTTAGCCAACCCTGCCATGCTTGATTTTGCCAAACCCGAAGCCGAGCGTATTTATGTAGGTAAAAGAGCGAACCAGCACGCTTTACCCCAAGATGGCATCAATGCTCTTATTGTGGAAAAAGCCAAAGAAGGGAAGATTGTTGCACGTCTCAAAGGCGGCGACCCTTATATTTTTGGTCGCGGCGGCGAAGAAGCCGAAGAATTGCTAGCCGCCGGTGTGCCCTTTGAAGAAGTACCCGGCATTTCCAGCACCATTGCTGGCCCTGCCTATGCAGGAATTCCCCTTACGCACCGATCCTTTGCCTCATCAGTGACGCTGATTACCGGACATGAAGACCCTACTAAACCAGGTTCTGTGCACAATTGGAAAGCGCTAGCCAGTTCTGCTTCCACCCTAGTTTTTGTTATGGGTATGAAAAATTTGCCGGATATTGCTAAAAACCTTATGGCTGCAGGGCTTAGCCCCGAAACTCCGGCAGGGCTTGTACATTGGGGCACCACAGCACACCATCGTTCTTTAGTGGCAACCCTAAGCACTTTAGAAGAAGAGAGTAAAAAACAAGGTTTTACCAATCCCTCCGTCATAATAGTTGGCAATGTAGTGACCTTGCGTGACAAGCTAAATTGGTATGAGCAAAAACCTCTGCTCGGAAAAGGTATTGTGGTAACACGCGCCAGAGAACAAGCCAGCGGCCTTGCGCACTCTTTGGCAGAGCTAGGCGCCCATGTCATTCAATTTCCAACCATTGAAATTTATGACTTGGAAGATTACAGCCAAG
>CAZBDD010000216.1:0-3642 GCA_964490475.1 uncultured Desulfovibrionaceae bacterium | reverse complement strand
ACGTATTCCAAGGTCAAGTGCTTTCCGGTGGCAAGCCTGTTCCCGGCGCTGAAGTTGAAGTTGAATATTTGGCCTTCCCTCCAGACATGAAAGCCAATGCTTTTGCTAAAACTCCTGTTGTAAAATATCCTAACAGCTCTCTTGTAACTCAGACTGTTATTGCCGACCAAAACGGCGTATTCACCTTTGGCCTAGCGAAAGCTGGCTGGTGGGGCTTTGCTGCTCTTGGCATTGGCCCAGACAAAGAATACAAAGGTAAAGAGCTTTCTCAAGACGCAGTAATCTGGGTTCAAGCTCAAGATATCAATAAATAATAGTTTTTTTAAGTTTATTTCATTCAGATGGAGGGGAGTTTCCCCTCCATCTCTGTTTTAATTCCTATCAAATAAAGAGATATTTTATGAAAAAAATACTTTTTTTTTCTTTTTTATGCTTTCTATGCATAGCTAGCTCCACTCAAGCCTATGCCCATAGTGCTTTACTCAATTGCTTTGACAATGCTGATGGCACATTCACATGCCAAGGCGGTTATTCTGATGGATCATCAGCAACAGGAATACGCATTGTTGTTAAAGACAACTCTGGCAATCTTTTGCAAGAAGCTACACTGAATGCTGATAGTGAGGTTGTGCTGCCACGCCCACAGCAAGATTTTAGCGTACTTTTTGATGGTGGCTCTGGCCACTCTGTTGAAATACCAGGTGAAAGCATCGTAAAATAAGAGACTTTTATGCAAGAAGCACCCGTAAGCATTAAAGAGCTAAGACATAACTATGGCCGCCGAGAACTTTACAATGGGTTGAATCTATCTATTGAAAAGGGCAGAGTTTGCGCTTTGCTTGGCAAAAATGGGGTAGGCAAAACCACTTTAATTCAAATTCTTATGGGCTTTTTGCGCCCAAGTAGCGGGCAGTGCCGTATTTTTGGAGATTTAGCTTTTGCCATTCGCCCTGAAACCCGTGCAAGAGTTGGGCTTCTTTTTGAAAAGCACCTTGCATATCAATTTTTTAGCATTGAACAAGTAGAAAAATACACAAGACAATTTTACCCCAAGTGGAAGCCCGAACGCTTTTACAATTTGGTTGATTTACTTGGTTTACCCAAAAGCCATCGCATAGCCCACATGAGTGAAGGGCAACGATCACAAGTTGTTTTGGGCTTAACACTTGCCCAAGACCCAGAGCTACTTATATTAGACGATTATTCCATGGGACTTGATGCCGGTTATCGCCGTCTTTTCATTGATTATTTATGTGAAAACTTACGCGATGGAGACCATACCATTATTATCACTTCCCATGTAATACAAGATATGGAACGCTTTGTGGACGATGCTGTTTTTATGCGACGCCATAAAATGGCACATCAAACTTCATTGGCTGATTTTGTAGCTCACTTTGCATGCTACCGCCTTCCACGTCCTGAGAATTCCGCTGAACTTGAAAATACTTTGAAAAATATTCCCGATGAAATCTTAGTAAATGCCGAGTGGCACAAAGATTTTGTAGAGCTTTTTATCTATGCAAATGAAGCTAAGCGTAATGAAATACTACAACAGCATTCATTAACTCAGCTAAATATTGAACAAAAAGAAATGAATATGGAAGATGCCTTCATTGGCTTTACAGGGAGGTATTAAATGCATGCGTCATCCGCACTTTATGCTGTATTCTATAAGGAAGCCATCAAAACACGCTATATGATGCTCTTGCTTTTTGCGGCTAACATACTTTATATGGTATGGAATTTTATTACTTTGCGTCGCTTATTCATGCAAGACCACTCTGAAATTGTTTGGTATAGAACCGTGAATTTGGGGCAAATTCCCTATGAGGGAATGATGTTTATACCATTTATAACAGCAGTTATTTATTGTATATTTCAGTTTTTACAAGAAATGCGTGATGGTAGAATTCGTATTGCTTTACATGCGCCTTGCGACTCAAGCCTTATCGTTTTATTACACGCACTTTTTGGTATGTTTTTTTTAGCAAGTATTTTTGCTTGTGATGCTCTTATCCTCTATGCAAGCATGGTGCATTACTATCCGCCAGAAGTGGGAGTATCAGCCATCATTACCGTGCTGCCTTGGTTTATAGCAGGCTTTTATGTGTACCTTGGTGGCGCTTTTGTGCTTCTTGAACCGCAACCCAAACGTAAGATACTTGCAGCTATTGTTTGCCTTGGCCTTTGCCTTCCCTTGTTCTTATACAAAAATGCGGGATTTTATATAGATATTTTACCCTATTTTATCTTACTTATTCCAATTATGTTTTATAGCATTGCACTTTCTGCAGATGACTACAGAAATAGGTGGACAGCATGAAAACACGCATAGCCGGATTTTGCATGTATATATTAAGTATATGCTTTTTTGCTTGGGCTTTCCCCATGTTCTACTCCCTACTTTTTGTCAAAGTAGTTGATAAAACACATATGTTCTACAGCCCTGTGGGCAATAATATGGTTTATACCGAGCAAATTCTTGAGAGAGATGTAAAAGCTGAGGAAAAGTCAGAAAACCATCATTCCGACGTGGTCTATAAAAACGAAAAAGACGATTACTTTACTCGCAATGAGTTTGAAGCACAAATTCCATTCATTTATTATAGAAATATGGAATTACGCAAACTTTTACCCATGACATTGCATGGTAAAGCCTTCGATAGTGCCGCTATCCAAAAAGCACGACGCGTTCTGGAAATGCCAGCAAGATTACTCGATGATAATGTTTATAAAGAAAAAATCTATCCACTTATAGACGCAAACCCAGGGCAAGTGGCTTTGGTACTCCCTGCTGACCGTGTGCGCTTTAGTGGTAGTGAATTTCAATTTATTGATAGTGACCTTAACGCGGTTGATGCCGAACAAAGCAAAGTCTACACACAATCTTTACTGGACAAAGGCTTTACCTTTCCCGCCAAAGGGGTTTGGGGAAACTTTACTACCTTTAAGCCATATGAGGGCGGGGTTTTTGTCGTTGATGCAGCAGGTAAGACTTTTCAAATTATTCGCAGAAGCAATAAATTAGAAATCATTCAAATGCCTTTCCCTGCCTCAGTAGTGCCTAAAAAAATAGTCATTGCTGAAGCGAAAGACCGTAAGTATTTAGGATTAGTTTTAGATACAAAAGAACGTATGTATCTTTTGCACGAAAAAGATTTTAAGCTTACGCATATACCAACACCTAACTATGTTTCCGCCGGTATGGACTTTAAACTCATTATGGATCCATTGTTTATAACGGCTGTATATTCCGACGATGCTTACATCTATGCCAGCGCCTTTAACAATGCGGAAAATCTTGCTCAAGCCCTTGAGCCATTGCATAGTTTTAAGCATCAAATGAGTAGAAATAAAAGCACCGTCATATCAAAAACTGCAGATGTACTTTTTCCCTTTAGCCTTTCATTCAATGACTTGCACAGTAATAAAGGGCAATGGATACTTAAAATAAGCCCCATGTATATAGGGTTTACATTATTATTCAATGCTGCTCTCGCTGTAGCATATGGACTATTATTCCGCAGGCATTCCCCACGACGCGTGTTCATACAATCCGGAATAATTGTAATTTTAGGAGTATATATATTCATTCCATTCTTACTTATGGAACAATACAAAGAACGTAACACGTATATT
>CAZBDD010000215.1:0-3653 GCA_964490475.1 uncultured Desulfovibrionaceae bacterium | reverse complement strand
GCCTGCCTCTGAAGTAGAAAAAGAAATACGTCAAACTCTTGCTGAAGAAGCCAGCTATTTGCGAATTCGTGAAGCATTAGACAGTCTTATCGAAGCTAACGTATTAGGTAAAAACTTGGCGGATGCGGCCAAAGCTCATGGCTTAACAGTGCAAAAAACCGGCTCCAGAAGCAGTATTGAATTGGAAAATCTCTTAAAAATTACTCCTGAGCAGGGAACACAACTCATGGCATTAGGCAATGGTGTCCCTCTAGATACTGCCATGCAAAATATTGATAAAGGTTATATTGTGGCTCGAATGCTTGAAAAAACACCAGCCACAGTGCGTCCTTTTGAAGAAGTGAAAGCAGGTATTATTCAAGCATTAAAAGAAAAAGACGCCTTGGAAAAAACTTTGGCCCATGCCGCAGAGACTCGCAAAACATATGCTGAGAAAGACCCTGAGGCCGATAGCATTAAGAGTGCATCTAAGGTAAGACGTGGTGGCCCCATTGGACTTTTAGGCACCCATGCTGAAGCCCTTGCAGCTCTTTTTACCGCAGAAGCCGGGCAATGGTTGCCTTCAGCTTATGCTATGTCATTAGATGGCAAACCGGGTGTTGTGCTTATGCGTGTAAAAACTATTCATAAAGGTGCTGACGAAGATAGAGGACCTTTAGAAGGTGCCATGGCCAGTGTTATTAATAATCAAAAGGCTCAAGCTATGTTTCAACTGTTCTTAAACACCTTACAAGCGCAAGCGCAAATTGAAATTGTAAATGATGCGTATTTACAAGCATTGAATGAAAGATAATTTTTAGAGCTTATATTGTGCTATCCATTGACTAAGGTTGTTAAATAGGTTTTAGGAACTTTATGACAAGATATGCTATAGGTGGTGGGGGGAAACTTTTTAATGTAAGTTTCCCCCTTTTAACATGGAAAAAATAGAAAAGGAAAAGATATGTGTGGTATTATAGGATATACAGGGCATCGCCCTGCAGTGCCAGTGGTGGTGGAAGGTTTGCGTCTTTTAGAGTATCGCGGGTATGATTCCTCAGGCGTTGCCTATATGCAGGCAAATAAATTGGAGACCGTAAAGGCGCAGGGTAAGTTAGCGGCTTTAGAAGATGTATTAAGTAAAAAATCGTCCAATACAAGCATTGTGGCCATGGGGCATACACGCTGGGCAACTCATGGGGTGCCGGCAGAACGTAATGCACACCCACATATGGATAATGCTAAAACCATTGCCTTGGTACACAATGGCATTATTGAAAATTATCAAGAGATTAAAAATGAGCTCATGGCTAAGGGCTATGAGTTTAGTTCAGAAACCGATACAGAGGTGTTGGTTAACCTTATTGCAGAAGAGCGCAAAAATCACACTACTGTGCTAGATGCCTTTGCCGCTGCTTTGCGTAAAGCTCGCGGGGCCTATGCGGTGTGTTTGGCTACAGAAGAAGAGCCAAATACTTTGTATGCAGCACGTTTGGCAGCTCCTCTCATTTTGGGTATAGGCACTGGTGAGAACTTTGTGGCATCTGATGTCCCTGCATTTTTAAGCTTTACCCGTGATGTGGTGTTTTTAGACGATGGTGAAGTAGTTAAAATTACAGCTAAGTCGTGGGAAGTACGCAGTCTTGAAACTTTAGAAATACTGGATAAGCAGATAGACACCATCAAATGGGACATGCAGTCGGCGCAAAAAAGTGGCTATAAGCATTTTATGTTGAAGGAAATATTTGAGCAACCAGCCGTTTTGCGTGATGGTATGACAGGGCGCTTTGTGGATGGCGCTGTATGCTTGCCAGAGTTAGAAAATTTACCCATACCTAAGCGCTTGCATATAGTGGCTTGCGGTACATCCTATCATTCGGGCTTATGGGCGCGGCAATTGTTTGCTTCCTGGGCGCAAATGCCAGTAAATGTAGAAATCGCATCGGAATTTAGATATAATGATGTTATTCTTGACCCAGAAGATATGGTGTTAGTTATCAGTCAAAGCGGTGAAACAGCAGATACATTAGCTGCCTTGCGTGCGACTAAAGAAAAAAATATCACGACTCTAGGCATGTGCAACGTGGTGGGCGCAAGTATTGCCCGTGAAGCTTCTGCCACTCTTTATACCCAAGCAGGGCCAGAAATTTCTGTGGCCTCTACCAAAGCTATGTGCAGCCAAATGCTTATTTTAACTCTTATGGCTTTACATTGGGCACAGCGCAAAGGAAACATTTCACAAGAAATGTATGCTTCTATAGTGCACGAATTGCATAGCATTCCTGATACATTGGAAAAATCTTTGCCGGAAATGCGCAATACAGCGCAAAAATTGTCACATGAATATACACAATATACAAATTTCTTTTACTTGGGGCGTGGACATGCCCACTCTTTGGCTTTAGAAGGGGCTTTGAAACTAAAAGAACTGTCATATATTCATGCTGAAGGTTGTGCTTCTGGCGAAATGAAGCACGGTTCCATTGCGCTTATTGCACCGGAATTTCCCACTTTTGCTTTGGCCTTAGACGATGCCTTATTCCCCAAGGTGAAGTCTAGCATTTTAGAGGTGCAGGCGCGTAGTGGTAAGGTTATTGCTTTGGTTAATGGCCCCATGGGGCGCACAGAATTGCAAGTGGATGTGCTATGGAATATTCCCTATGCTGAAGGATATTTATCAGCATTTTATGCATTGCCTGCTTTGCAATTGTTTAGCTATGAGATGGCAGATTATTTGGGCACCGATGTGGATCAACCCAGAAATCTAGCCAAAAGTGTGACTGTCGAATAAGTGGAACGTGTTCACATAAATACCTTTTCGACTATCTTTGTGTCAGATTTCATAAAGTACTCATCTTTCATGGAATAACACGGAAAATCATTTTATGTGGACACATTCTAGTATTTGTGAAACGAGGGAAATGACATGACCCTCGTTAGAGAAGATTTCAATCGCCTGTTCATGCTCCATGAGGATATAATTGTGTGCACAAAGCTTTCTTCCAATGTGGGTGGTGTGGTTTTGGCAGGGGGCAAATCCTCACGTATGAGCGCCTTAATTGCCAATAAAGCACAATTGGAAGTGCATCAAAATGAAAGCCTGTTGCAGCACAATGTACGCCTTTTACAAAACCATTGTCAGCAGGTATGGGTGTCTTGCCAAGAGGGCGCACCTTATGCTCATTACATTAATGTGCCAGATGTTTTTCCCCAAAGTGGCCCGGTGGGAGGTGTGCATGCCTCCTTATTATATGCTGAAAAGTTGGGTCTGGAGGCTGTTTTGGTGCTTGCTTGTGATATGCCAGCGGTGCAAGGCGCCTTGTTAGATAAACTACTGCAGGCTAGGCATGAAGCTCAAAAGGTGCGTGGCTCTTTGCAGGGGATATGCACCATGTCTTCTGAAGCTCTCCCAAAAACTCCTTTGCTCACGGCTTTTTTTGAGCAAGAGCATCAGCGCCTACAAACGCTCTTAGCTATATATGAAGTCTCTGCTTTGCCGTATTTTACTGCGGCTTTAAATCAAGATGAGCAGAAATTAAAAATATCGCGCCTTATTCCTGAGGAAAGACAACAGCGCATTGTTTATACGCAAGGGGCTGAGACAGAAAATTTTATAAATCTTAATACGCCGCAAGATGTATCTTCTTTTTGGAACAATAGAAAATAATTCATTG
>CAZBDD010000214.1:0-3657 GCA_964490475.1 uncultured Desulfovibrionaceae bacterium | reverse complement strand
ATCCAACAATAAGCCAGTCTAATATTTGGCGCATTAAAATCTCCTTTTATACTCAATTTTTTTAGGGGTTATTCGTTATAATTTTTTTTGTCAAGGAGCAAAAAATGATGTACAAACAAAAAAGCCTTGCAAGAGGTAGGCTACATGCATTGACATAGTTTTGGCAAAATCTTATCCTAAAAACAAGAGGAGGTACTCACTTGGAATAATAAGATTTTATAATAATTGATAAAAAAGGATAGATAATAATTCTTTTTTTCTTATTAGGAATTGCTTGCATTAAGATGAGAGATGGGCTACATATTTTTCAACGGACATATTACACGTTCATGAAACAAAAAAAGGAGTTTCTTATGAAATCTTTAAAAGGTACACAAACCGAAAAAAATATTCTCACAGCTTTTTCAGGGGAATCTCAAGCCCGCAACCGTTATGAATTTTTCTCTTCACAAGCCAAAAAAGATGGCTTTCGTTTAGTGCAAGAAGTATTTGCAGAAACTGCCTCCCAAGAAAAAGAGCATGCCAAGCGCCTTTTTAAATTTCTTGAAGGTGGCGAAGTAGAAATAGTGGGTGCCTTCCCAGCCGGTATCATTGATACCACAGAAAAGAACCTTATTGGCTCTGCCGCGGGCGAAAAGCATGAGTATGAGCATATGTATCCAGAAATGGCTGCCATAGCAGATAAAGAAGGTTTTAAAGAAATTGCTTGTGTCATGCGCAATATTGCCATTGCAGAGCAATATCACGAAAAGCGCTTCTTAAGCCTTGCTAAAGAAATTCGTGAAGCCAGCATGTTTAAGCAACCTGCACCAGTGGTGTGGCGCTGTCTTAACTGTGGTTGGTTACATGAAGATAGCCTTGCACCACATCTTTGCGGCGCCTGCGCTCACCCCACTGCACATTTTGAGGTACTCTATCATACCTATGAAAACTAATCGTAGATAAAAGATACGAACAGTAGAATATAATAATCTTGGGGAGCTTCGGCTCCCCTTTTTTGATGCCTGTATAATGAACTCTGCAAGCATCATAGAAGAAAGGGGTCTGCACAATTATTTTTTTGTAGTTTTTTGTGTGGAAACACGTTTTTAAGCATCGACTAAATAGTCATGTGCAAACAAAAAAAAGACTCCGCACAACGCATTGTACAGGAGTCTTAAAGAAGGCATCGCGTTTTCTTAAAACAACAAGCCTAAAAGAAAAATGGGGATTGCAACCATGGCCATATATTTAAAGCTACGTTTGGCGTTATGCAACAAGGCACTATTTGTAAAGTCATACTTTCTATCCTCCACAAAGGGGAGGATTAATTGGAGTTCTATAAAAATCAGAAGAAACATAATAATTGGGCATAAAATAATACTTATAAAAAAAGCATACGTATTAATTTCTGCTGTTTCTGAAAGAACTTCTTTTATATTTACTAGCCCTGCCCTCACAGTGCTCGCAGAAACATTGCCATCAGCATCCTCAAAAATATGTAATGTGTCTCCTCGCAATATGGCAAAAAAACTTATAACTTGCTCTGGTGTATACGTGTAACGAGCAAATACATCCCCAGCAAGAGGATGCAACACATTAAAACCTAAAAACAAATCATTATCAGCCTTTTTATGTACCAATGGGGTGGTATCTTGATTCATACTCGCAGAAAAGTAAACTTGCATACTGTCACTCTTCACTTGACTTGTTCCAGCATGATGTAGAATTTTTTCTTTCACCTGTGCTGACAGTTCGTCAGTAAGGTCAACGGAAAGATTATGTCGAACAGGAAATTCGCTTACTAAAGAAGCAGCTACGGTATATGCGCCAAGCTTATTATTCGTGGAAAACATCGTTGAAGACTTTAAAGGAAGAATAAGGGTATTATTTCTATATTCGCTAAAATCATGCGTGTCTTCTGGGACAAGACTCCAATCTATATCATAAGAAATACTACCTTGTCTGGAATATTCATGCCATTGATAAAAGAACATTTCCCTATAAAAAGCGAGCGCATGAACAGGAGCAGAAATATTAAAGTCGCGATCTTTTAACCTCTCCGATGTTGTTACTTTTCCTTGTACAAAAACTATGCGCCCATCAAGGGAAGAATCCACAGATTTTGTGGATAGAAGTTCCACATAGCCTGTGTCTTTGATGGAGCTAAGAGCGCTGAGTTCTTCGGTAGAGTCGTGAATTGTCATAAGAAAGAACACACAAATGCCAACAAAGCTTAACAACATGGTAAATTGAATAAAAATAGAAAACATGTATTTTACAAAGCCAACTATGACACCCAATATCCCTATTATCCCCCCCCCCAAAGTTCTTCTTCTTGAAGGAGCTTTACGATATTTTGATTGCCTTGTATCTTTTCCCATACATTACTCCTTTACTCTTGCGTAAACATAGCTTACAAAAAAATATATCTTTATACAATTTTTATTTCTTCTGTGTATGTTCTTCGTGAGTTTATTATGACGTATTTTAAGACTCCTGCGCAGTTCATTGTGCAGAGGCTTTTGGAGCACGAACGCTAGCCATTGCAATCAAAAATCAAGAAGAATCGCAGTTCTTCTTCACCGTTAAGTATTTAATTTTTTCTACATTTTACCCTGTTCAAGTAAATTTTAAGAAAAACGAAAGTTTATTACAAAAACTAAAAAGAGCTTACGTGAGCGCGCACTAGACATCATGCACAGAAACGTTTATAAATAACCTACCACCATACTTTCATTATTACAAAGGAAGTGCTTTATGCTAACATGGTTTTTTGTGGGTACCTGTCTTATTTTGCTTGAACTTCTTACGCCCACATTTATTCTTCTCTTTTTTGGTCTAGGAGCTTGGGGTGCTGCATTAATGGCTCAGTTTTATCCTGGCCTCACACAGGAAATTGCAGCTTTCATCAGTGTTACCCTGCTTTCCTTGCTGTTACTGCGCAAAAAAATGCAGCAAACGTTTCAAGGTTTCCAAGGCGCTACACAGCGCAATGCCCCCACAGAAAATTTCGCCTATACAGGCACACAAGCCAAAGTTACCAAAAATATTTCCCCACACCAAGAGGGAGAAGTTTTTGTAGGCGGAAGCTATTGGCGCGCCACAGCCTCTGAGGCTATTGCTCAAAACACCGTAGTAATAGTTCAAGGGCAGGACGACAGCGACAACACTTTATTGCATGTAACACTGCAAAAATAAAACAAGGAGTTTCTATGGAGTCTTTATTTTCTTTATTATACGAACTTTCCAGCGGTAGCTTAATGTTATTACTCTTGCTGGCCATAGTTGTTGTTTCGCTGTATAAGTCAGCACAAATTGTACCCAACCAAGAAGCCTATGTCGTTGAACGCTTAGGTAAGTTTCATAAGGTCTTATACGCGGGTTTTCATATTCTTATTCCTTATTTAGATGTTATTGCCTATAAACGAATTCTGAAAGAATTGGTGTTGGATGTGCCCCAACAAACATGTATCACACGGGACAATGTGTCTGTAAATATTGACGGCGTCATTTATTTGCAAGTAACAACACCTGAAAAGTCTGCCTATGGTATTGATGATTTCTTATCCGGCGCCATTCAGTTGGCTCAAACAGCTTTACGTTCTTCCATTGGTAAACTAGAACTTGACCGCACCTTTGAAGAAAGAGAAACCATCAATCAAGAAGTGGTTGCCG
>CAZBDD010000213.1:0-3677 GCA_964490475.1 uncultured Desulfovibrionaceae bacterium | reverse complement strand
TTTAAGCTAATATGAATTCTCGTGTTCCAATCTTCGCCAGCTTCAATACCGATGGTATCAAAAAAGATACGCAAAGGTTGCGCAGGAAAAGCGGCATTATATTCTTCTTTTAAGCAGTGGACAAAATGGTCAATGCTTCCATCGGCATTATCTGCCCGAGCATAGCTTATGAAGATATCAAAACTATCGTCTTGAGAAATCATGAATGGCTCTTATTTTTTGACAAATTTTATTTCCCAGCTTGTCCAAACATCATTTTTAGGACTTTGTGAAGCCTGCATAAAGTTTACAGTTGGATTATGAAAATCTTCTTGTTGCCACGATGAGAAAGAAAGTGGAACACGAGAAATAATGAGACGCACACTTTCTACTTTTGCACTGAGTTCTAAATATACATCATTAACATTATGTTTCTTGCCGGCAAGAAGGATATTTTGCATATTTTGTTGTGCTTGGGGAGCTAAAATGGGAAGAATCTGCCCTGTATCTGTGATATTTAATATATAAGCATAGACATTTTCTTGTGAGGTATTGTTAAAAGAAAAGCCTAGTAAAACCTTTTCTTCATAAGGAATCGAAGATTTTTCCCCTGTGTTGGTGAGGGTGCGAACAGGCTTCCAAAAAGTATTTTGTACTTGTAAAGCTTGGGCATCATTGGCTTGAGCAGGGGTAAAAACATGTACGTTCCATTGAATACCAGAAAAAGGAGTGCTCCCCTGTAGATTTTGCACGCCCATAAACTGCGCAAAACCCAATAGACTTTGGCGTAATATCTGAGCATCCTTGGGTAAAGAATAGACTTTATCAACTGAAGGATAGGTGGGACTTGAAATTTTTACTTCTGTATTGCTGGCATTTTTCTGTACGTGTAAGCGCAAGTGGGCGTTAATACTGGTGGGAACAATCTTTGTGATACCTTGTAAAGAACTTTGCAAAACTTTTTGTGCTTCCGCTATACTTAAAGGAGCTGCGGTTTGAAGATGCACAGTTAAAGCAGGTAAGTTTAAAGATTGCTGATTACCGCGAAAGGTAATGGCACTTTCAGATTCGCTTAAAGCCAATGCAGATGTAGTAAGAAATAAATAAAAAAAGATAAGGCCACTGAAGGTGCAAAAAGCATATAGCCAAGGTTGTTGTGCTACTTTAGCGCGAAGAAAGTATGGCATAGTTTTATCCTTTATGTGCTTAATTACAGATCCAATATAGATAAGAAACATTGAATTTTTGTGTGAATGAACAAAATGCGTGTTTGCAAAGTACCACTCTTAACTTGCTGTGTAAACTGTCTGTGAAGGTGTTTTTTTATCTATTTTTTAAATATATTACTCTGTATTACTGGGCTAGAGTAGCAACAGTATAAAATTTCAGTATTATTTCCAATTTCCCATGAGAATAAAGGGAGCCCAAAAATAAGGATGGCTCCATGAAAATTTTTGAGAACTTGCCGAAATATTTTTTGAAGATTGTGTGGTTAAAAGACGCCCACGAGTGCTGCTTTGTTTATGCAATGTGCTTGCCTTTTGCAGAAAAAGCCTTTGTGTATTGGCAAGGGCTGCAGCTTTACTTTGTCCTTTGAGCCCTAATTGAGAATAAAACTCTTGCATAAAAGTGGCTGTAGAGGCATCGGCCACAGGCCAAAGGGTAGCAAGTACAGCGCCTGCCCCACGTTTTTGTGCTAAGGCGCCAAAGCTTTCGATTTCTCGTCCATCCCCTTTTTGTAAGCCGGAGGCAGTGTCACAGGCAGAAAGTGTAAGCAAATCAACATGAGAAAAAGAAAAAGGACTTTTAGCGGCAAACATGGTACCCATGCTAAGCTTTTTGCCATCTCCTAAAAGAAGAAAGGAATTTTTTTGTTCATTGGCGTCAAACTGAAAATGGCTGGCCACATGTATAAGCGGAGTTTTTTGTTGTAAAGTTTTTTGTAAAACTTGTTGAGTAAACTCAGCATCAATATATTTTGTTCCCTGCAAAATACCGGTATTACCATTTTTTACAATTCCATTAATTTCGTGTTTTACAGCAGGAAGAGCACTAAAACCCTGTAAAGATTTAGTAATACCCATGGCAGCAATATGTTTTTTCTTTGAATTTTTCTTTAAAAGAGCCTCTCTTGCAGCATCGGTAAACATAACTATATTGTATTTTTCAATAAGCCATTGATTATTACTATAAAGAGTGCTCATAGGGACATAACGTAAAGCTCCATCTAAAGAAAAAGCCAAGGTTTGCGGCTGTAAGGAGCGCAAAGTTTTTTCTAAAGGAGAGATAAGTAATTTATAAAGTGTTTGAGCCATTGGTTTAGGGTTTTGATACGGACTGCTTAAGCTTGTACGCAGTTGTGTTACTATATAGTGTATGTCTTGGGACGAAACGGGGACATGGCGCATAAGAAATTTCTTCGATGACGTTAAAAAAATGTACAACCCGTGGTTTGTATTGACCGTGTGTATAAAAACGCTTTTTGGGTTTTTTTTGAGTATATTCTGCAATAAACGTACATTTTCAGAGCCAAAAGCGTGTTTTATTGTGAATTTTTCTTTTTCCAAGCGAGCTTGTATTGATTTAAAAAAGTTAAGCAGTTGATCTCGTAAAAGTTTTTCTTGCGTATACAACAGTTCCAATGTGGCCTGCTCTTGAGTCGTTAGGTAGTCTTTACGTCTATGAAGGGGAATAAGTTGATCACCAAGCATTTTAAATTGCTTAGCAAAGTTTAAGAATTCTCCATATATTGCGGCTTCGCTAGGAGTAAAAAACTGTTGTATATTATTTTCTTTAGCAATTTTTTGATAGCCACTGTCATCTAGTTCAGATTCTTTAAGTAAGTTTAATACTGTAAAGGCTTCTTGTTGACGTTTTGCTTGAGCTAAAAGGTGTATAGCTTCGTGATAGATAAAAAGCTGACTGTTTAAATAGGTTTGCTGATACTCTCTTTCAAGACCTACATTACGTTGTCGTTGCGCTCTTGAAGCAAGAATACTCATTTTGCTATAGTATATGGCTGTTTCACGATGCCCTAAAGCTAAAGAAATATTTTTTAGATTATCAAAAAAAGTTTGAAATATGGTGTCGCTCGGCATTCTCTGCATAAGACTGCGTACAATGCCTATATTTGTATATTGAAATGCGCGCTCCCTTTCTTTGTTCATAGTGGACATAATTTGCGTAACATCTCGCAAAAGCTCTAAAAAGGTAAGGTGATACTTGCCATTATTTTTGTTTTCTTCAAATAAGGCTTTAAAATAAAAGCGTATGCTTGTTTCTTTTTTTCCTTTTTGTGCAAAAATGTGCGCATACATTTTGTATAGATAAATATAAAATTGTCTTTTAAGTATAGGATCTGTGCTTACTATAGTAAGGATGCTGTTTAAAAGGGTAAGGGCTGTATCTGAATTTCCATTTTTATTGTAGGTGGAAGAAAGCAGAATTTGCGCCATAAGAACAAGTTTATGTTTTTTGCCAAAATATTGTTGTCCCAGAGGAATATTTTGCTGTAAAAGGGAAATGGCTGAACCATAATCTTTTACTTGATTGTAGGCCGCCGCTAAATTGATACCTTGAGCAAAGGTATCAATATTTTCCATTCCGTGAGTGTTTTGCAGTTGTTGATATATGGCTTTTGATTCTGCTACGGTATTTTTGTGATAGCCTTGGTCACTGCGTATAAGCTGTAAACTATA
>CAZBDD010000212.1:0-3686 GCA_964490475.1 uncultured Desulfovibrionaceae bacterium | reverse complement strand
AAGATTTTGTTAATGACCCCAGCGATCCTGATGCTTTCTTCCGTGATATCAGCACCTTTGGTGGTTGCACCGCAGGCCCAACTGCTGGCCTTGTGAACATGGAAATCATTGAAAATGAAGGTCTTATGGAAAATGCTGCCGCCATGGGTGACTATCTTTTAGAAGAGTTAGTAAAACTTATGGATAAGCATCCTTCCATCGGCGATGTGCGCGGTAAGGGTCTCTTTACTGGTGTAGAGTTGGTAAAAGATCGTGTCACCAAAGAACCTGTTAGCGATGCTTTTGCCACTCAAGTGGTAGGCGCTGCTAAGATGGAAGGTGGTGTACTTATCGGTAAAACCACTCGTTCTTTCCGCGAGTACAACAATACATTGACTCTTTGCCCAGCCCTTATTGCTACCAAGAGCGACATTGATGAAATCGTTGCCGGTATAGACAAGGCGCTTACAACTGTAGAAGCCAAGTTTGGAATGTAAACAGTCTTTAAAAAGTGCCATCTGCTCTTTAGCATTATAGCATAGTCTTTTTAACTCCATAAAGCCCCGTATTCGTACGGGGTCTTTTATAAAGGGAATCTCATGTTTTATACGTATAATTCTGTAAATAAAATTGTCTACGGCGCCGGTATTGTTTCTCAAACAGGTGAACTTGCAAAAAATATAGGCGTTTCTCGCGCTATTATTGTTACCGACCCAAGCCTTGCTGCTTTAGGCTTACATAAGCCTGTGGAAGCTGCTTTAGATAGCGCCGGTGTTGCTCACTGCTTATTTTCTGAAGCCGAACTTGAGCCATCTACAGGTTCTATAGAAGCTATTGCTAAACAAGCTCTTGAATTTAAAGCTGAACTTGTTATTGGTCTTGGCGGTGGTTCTGCTCTAGACAGCGCCAAAGCAGCTTGTGTATTACTTACCAACGAAGGCCCCATTGAAAAATATTTTGGTGTAAACAATGTACCTAACCCTTGTGCACCGGCTTTTTATATTCCCACCACTGCTGGTACGGGTAGCGAAGTAACTTCCATTTCCGTTTTGGCAGACAAAACCAGTGGCGCAAAAGTGGGTGTAGTCAGCGACTATATGTATGCTAAGGCCGTTATTCTTGACCCAGAGTTAACCACTGGTCTTCCACCTCATGTTACTGCCATGACTGGTGTAGATGCTTTTGTGCATGCTATGGAATCTTTTGTGGGTAAAGCAGCTACTCCTTTTACCGATGCTTTAAATTTACAAGCTATGAAGCTCATTGCTCGTAGCATTCGCCGTGCCTATGTAAATGGTCAAGATATAGCTGCTCGCACTGATATGCTCTATGCTTCCTGTCTTGCAGGTATGGGTTTTTCCAATACGCAAAATGGTATCATTCACGCTGTGGGTACCGCTGTGCCGCGCTCTTATAACTTACCCCATGGCTTGCTTATGGCTTGTTTATCTCCCATGTGTATGGAATATAATCTCATGGCCAATCCTGAAAAATATGCACAAATTGCCGAAATTTTGGGCGGTGAATTCCACCCAGATCCATTGACCATGGCTCGCCAAGCACCTGTGCTGATGAGTGAACTTTTGGAAGACTTGAATGTGAAAGAAGGTTTAGCTCCTTATGGCGTCAAGGAAGAAGACCTTGAAGGCATAGCTACTCGTGCTGTAGGTGCTGCTCGTCTTATGGGAAATAACCCACGCCCTGGTACAGTAAAGCAAGTGCATGAATTACTTTTAGCAAATCATGGTTAATGTTTTTTATTGTAACAGACTGATACATTACAAGAAAAGATATTAAAGTATATTTCTGGGGAGAAGACCTTTTTTTAGGGAAAAAAGGTCTTCACAAAAAAACTCTGGTGACAGTATTCCATGTTGCTGTTAGATAGGGCACTGCATGAAAATTTTTACCATAAGAGTAAACGAGATTACATACGTGCTTTCTGGAGTTTTGTATATGGGGAAGGGAATTTTTTTCACTTCCCCATATTTTTTTGCAAGCAAGAACATTGCCTAATGAATACTATCAAGAGAATTTTATGAATAAACTTTTCCTTGCCGCTGCTTCTGTCATCGTGTTTGCCGCCAATGCCATTCTATGCCGTTTGGCCTTAATTGGCACACAAATGGACCCTGAAACCTTTACTATTATACGAGTTACATCAGCAGCCTTTGCTTTGTGGCTTTTTATGCTTTTTAAAGGGCATTCTTCCCTTAAGGCAGGGCAGTGGCGAGCAGGTTTTTCTCTTTTTGTATACATGATAGGCTTTTCATTGGCTTTCGTTTCCTTGTCTACTGCTGTGGGAACTCTTGTACTTACTGTGGCCATTCAAGCGTCCATGCTTTGTATTGCCCTATGGCAAAAAGAAAGTGTTGGTGTGCAAAAAGTTCTTGGTGTGGGCATTGGGGTTATCGGCATCTCGGTACTTTTCCCGCAAATAAATCTTATACCTTTTCTTTCTTTGGCTGAGGCAACACCTATGCAAGGTTTTGAGAGTCCTTCAGTGCTACATGTGGGTTTTATGCTTTGTGCCGGTATTGGATGGGGTTTTTATTCCCTATATGGCCGAAAAAAACAAAATCCCGCTTTGAATACGGCAGGAAATTTTATTCGCTGTTTGCCATTTACTGCGGTATTACTTTTTTTTGCCGAACCTGCTCCATGGGAAGGAGTTGTATACGCTTTACTCTCTGGTGCCGTAGCCTCAGCCTTTGGCTACATTTTATGGTACGCTTTTTTAGAAAAGGCCACCATGAGTACCGCCGCTGTAACGCAACTTTGTGTGCCCTTGGTAGCCATGTTTGGTGGGCTTTTGCTTGTGGGGGAATCTATTACGGCACGCCATATAATAAGTACTGTCATAACATTGTCAGGCATTGCCTTGGCTGTACTTATTAAACCATCCCCAAAGTAGTCGAAGCTGAAAAACACGTTTTACGTTATAAATATATTTTTCAGTGATGACTAAAGTAAGGGGCTTGCACAATTGTTTTTCAAATAAATTAAGGCTTCTGCACAATAAATCGTGCAGGAGTCTTAAAGTCTAAGTAATAGCAAGGTCATATCATCGGCTTGGGGGGTGTTTTGGGCAAAGTGTTGCACCGCTTTAATGATATGAGGGACTATATCTTCACCTTGGTTTGACACAGTATCGCATAATTGCATGAGGCGTTGCTCACCATAAAACTCTCCTTGTGTGTTCATGGCTTCAGATATGCCATCGGTATAAAGAAGCACATTTTCTCCTTGGCGCAAAAATATTTCATGTTGGTCATAATTGATATCTGATATAAGGCCGGCCACAAGGTTGGGTTTTTCAATGGCAACTTTGTGTGCAGCCTCCTTACCAAAAATAATGGGAGGGGGATGTCCGGCAAGGCTAAAGACAAGTTTACGTTCTTTTATATGGTATAGCCCAAGAAAAAGAGTCACAAACATTTTTTGTTGATTGCTTTGGCATAATTGGTCATTGATAAATGCCATGGCTTGACTTGGTGACATTTTTAAATGCGTAGCAGCTTTGGCAAGAATGATAGTCATGCCCATAAGAAGTGCAGAGCTCATACCTTTGCCGGAAACATCACCAATGCAAAAAAATACCGTGTTATCATCTAAGATTCTATAGTCATAAAGATCACCACCAATTTCTCGTGCAGGCAAAAGGTGCGCATGAATGGAGTAGGGTCTTTGCTCACAACTAGGTAAGG
>CAZBDD010000211.1:0-3726 GCA_964490475.1 uncultured Desulfovibrionaceae bacterium | reverse complement strand
CGGTCAAAGTAATCTTGGTATGTACTGCCGCTTTCCTCCTTACCTTTACTCACCTTGGAATGTAAAAGTGCTTGTCTTACAAAGAGGCCGCGTAAAGCTTTGCGGCTGTGCATATCTTCGGCTATATGCTCCGCCACAATATCGCGTGCTCCTGCCAAGGCACTGGCTAGGTCTGGCACGCAAAGGGCAGGGTTTTCATGATTTTTTACAAAAGACTGCGCAAATTTCTTTAAGGCGTCTGGATTTTGTGTATCTGCTTCTTGTTTTAATAAAGCTGTGGCTAGGGGCAGAAGTCCACGTTCCTTAGCTTTGGAAGCTCGTGTGACTCTTTTGGGGCGATAGGGTAAATAAATGTCTTCCAAAATACTGAGGCTTGTGGCCTCTTTTAGGGCTTTTTCTAAGGCAGGGGTTAGTTGTTCTCTTTCCTGCATGGCAGTGAGGATAGATGCGCGTCGTGCATCTAGGGCGCGTAGACGTTCAAGGCTGTCACGCACCTTGGCAAGCTCTAGCTCATCAAGACCACCGGTGACCTCTTTTCGATAGCGGGCTAGAAAAGGAATGGTGGCACCTTCATCTAAAAGTGCTATGGTATTAACGATATTGTGTTCTATAAGAGAAAGTTCTTGAGCAATACGTTGGGCAAGAGTTAAAGACATAATAACCTCTAAGTATAAAATGGAACAAAAGGTTGAGATACAGACTTTTTCATATTTAGTCAAAGCTTGGACAAAGTATGAGATATTTTAGGTGAAAAAAGTAGTGTAATGCATTGACAGGTTTTTCTCTTAGACTATAGAATATTTTAAAATTTGTTAAATTTTTCTTTGCTATGCTTGGATATATCTTAAAAAGGGAGTAATTATGAAGAAAAAAATTATTTGTGTAGTATTGGGCGGCTGTATGCTTTTACCTAGCCTTGGAGGGGCGCAGTCTGCGCAAAATTCTTTTTTACATTTGGAAACAGGACAACTTATTGCCTATGCAAATAATTCGGGCTTGCCTAAGAATTTTGCAGACTTTAAAAAGCGCTGCCAGTCAATGTTAAAAACTCCTGAGGGGGCAATTAAAATGTATTTTGACGCGGTATTTTGTTATATAAACCCTCAAACGCGCAGTGAAGGGCAGAAAATGCTGGGCTATGTCATGCATGAATCCGATAATTGGGTAAGAAAGAGTAGCTTTGCAACCTTTGCTTCTCGTCTAAAAGCCCCTCAAATGCAACATATTTTTAGAAGTTTTGCTGTGGGAACTTCTCCTCAAAACGGATATGCCATGTCGCCGCAAAATTATAGCATTAATATTGCAAGAAAAGCAAAAGAATCAGATTATTTGCGGGTGAGTTTAGTGAGTAGCGGAGCTGACTCTGAAAGAATTGTCTGGGTGAAACAATTTGGAGATGGGCTTTGGTATGTTATTAATAATGCGTCTACCTATGCGGGGGTACGCATGCCTTCGCAATAACAGCGTAAGGAAATACTGTTAAAGTAATCTTTTCTTAAAAAAAACTTAGGTCTCTGTCGTTTTCAGAGACCTAAGTTTCTTGTAATATGATTTTTTGCAAAAAATTTCCGTGTTTGCTTTTATACTTTTTAATTGGCTGATAAAGACTTATTAAGCCATTGATGAAGGGTGCTATATAATAGGTTAGGGTTAATGGGCTTTGTTAAATGGTCGTTCATGCCGTGAGCGAGGCTTTTTTCTTTATCGCCAACCATGGCATGCGCCGACATGGCAATGATGGGAAGTGTTGCAAATGTATCTTGTTCGCGTATTTTTTGAGTGGCTGTGAGGCCGTCCATAATAGGCATTTGTATGTCCATGAGCACGAGGTCGTAAGAAGTTTTTTCTAACATATCCAAGGCTTCTTGCCCATCGTTGGCAACGTCTACGGTATAACCGCCTTTTTGTAAGAGCTCTTTTGCTATGAGTTGATTTATTTCATTGTCTTCTACAAGCAAGAGATGTCCATGGCCTTGAATACATTCTTTGTTAAGAGTTTGTTCATTGATGTTTTCCACAATTTTTTGCTTGGGACTGATGGCGAAAATAGCGGAACAATAAAAGGTACTGCCTTCGCCGAGGGTGCTTTTTAACCAAATATCGCCATGCATCATTTGTGCTATGCTACGCGAAATGGCAAGGCCAAGACCTGTACCTCCATATTCTCGGGTAACAGAGCTGTCAGCTTGAGCAAAAGCAGAAAAAAGTTTGCCTTGCTGTTCTTTTGCCAAGCCTATGCCAGTGTCTTGCACAGAGAAAAGGCAATGCACTTTCCCGTCGCTTTCTTCTGCCTTTTCAACACTTAAGATGACCATGCCTTTAGCAGTAAATTTAATGGCATTACTAACAAGATTGTAGAGAATTTGCTTTAAACGCAAAGCATCGCCAAGTAATACAACGTTAGTATATGCCCCTTTTTCTATGAAAAATTTAATTCCTTTTTTACTACTTAAAGGTTCGTATAATTCATATATTTCTGTGCATAGTTCCCGTAAAGTAAAGGGAGCTACTTCCATTTCTAATTTTTTTGCTTCAATTTTAGAAAAATCTAAAATATCATTAATGATGCGCATGAGATTGTTGGCAGATAAAAGAGATTTTTGAACATAATACAATTGATTTGTGTTTAAATCTGTATGTTCTAAGAGGTGTAAAAGCCCTAAAATACCGTTCATGGGCGTGCGGATTTCATGGCTCATGTTGGCCAAGAATTCACCCTTAGCTTGAGCATTTTTTTCAGCTAAATCCTTTGCTTCGCACAATTCTTCTTGCGATTTATAGATTTCTTTAAGCATGGCTTTTTGTTCACGTAAGTCTCGTAAAAAGGCAATGACGCTTTTTTTCCCTTGATATAATACACTGCGTATATAAATTTCTAAGGGCACGTCTTCACCCGTAACAGGGTTAGTGCACCAAAACTCAATTTCTGATTGGCCGTGTACGGCGCCATGTTCAAGCCCTTGCGCTATAATACCTTGTGATGCTTCACCATTAGGTTGTTTTTCTGGAATGGTAGAGTAAAAATTTTCTAAATAGGTTTCGGTGTCGTCATAGCCAAAAAGTAGCGCACTTGCTTGATTGCAGTAGCTTAGTGTAGAGTTTTCATCCCAAAAATGTACGCCCATGGGCATGGCGTCTAAGATGGCTTTATTGCGCAGTTCTGCCGCTTCTGCCAAGGCTTGTGAGGCTTTTATTTCGCGTAGATCTCGCACATAAGCTAAGATAATATCTTCATTTTTATAAAAACTGTGTACTAAGGTGACTTCAGAAGGTATAAGCTCTCCATTTTTGTGACAATGAACCCACTCAAAAACGCAAAAATCTTTTTCAAAACCTTGCTCAAGGTAGGCGCGGGAAGCTTCGCTGCTTAATGTACCATCGGGCTGAAAGTGAGGGGATAGCTTATAAAAATTTAGCAAAAAATTATCTTTTTCATCATAGCCGAAAAGGCGTAAAGTTGCGAGGTTACAATCAATGGGCTTAAACTCTCTATTAAAAACGAAGGAGCATAAGGGCATGCTGTCTAGCATAAGCTTTACACGTTCTTCGGCTTCAAGGGCTTCTTTTTGTTTGGCACGCAATTCACGTAAATCATAAACATATTCAGCAACAAACTCTGTATCATCGTAAGAAAAGCGGCGCAAAATAACTTGCGAAGGAATGGTGTTGCCTTTGCTATCATTCCATATCCATTCTAGTTTTCTTTGTCCTTCTTCAAAGGCTTTT